>JBNKJW010000201.1:0-62983 GCA_050291445.1 Bacteroidales bacterium
CGAAACTTATTAACAGGGTATTCTCCTATACTATTCCACTTTACAAATTGAAATACTATTAACCTGAGTTCGATTAAAAATAATCAAACAATGACCAATCAATGTCGTTTAGTTTGGTGAAACTCGACTTCGGCTCTGCTCAGTCTCCCTCTGGATTCTGAGCGGAGTCGAAGGGTGTTTTATGTGAAAATGAGCAAATTGCTTCTTAACTAAACGACATTGAATGACCAATGACTAATTTTGCCCTGCAATCTTGCAATTACATTATAGAGTGGTATAGGTGATTTTAATTAATCGAGACTAAACCCCAGTGTTATTTCTTCAGGTTCGTTGTCACCAATTTGCATGGTCGCTTTGTCGTCGCATTCACCATCTCCGTAATCAATTATCACGGTTTGGCCACCAATTTCAATAGTCATTTCTCCACTTTTGGGATACCAGCAGCCAAATTCGAATAATAATGGAATCGTAATTTCAGCCGAGTATGCAACTCCATTATCAGTTCCGGTTCCACTACCAGTAATCACATAAGAGTAATGGCAGTTGGTGCTTTTAAAACTACCCTCAATAAATTCGGCATACAGTGTGGCGTTCCAGGTTTTTTCATTTCCAAGGGTGTCTTTAATGCCAGCATCTGCAATGTCAATTTGCCAGGTCAGGTGCTGTTCTTCATTGTAACTAGTGTTGGTGAACGTTTTGGTTCCATAAATATTGATTTCGTTAATGTAGAAATCCTCAAATTCAAAGATTTTAACAGCACCATCAGTTTGCCAATCGTTCGATAAATAGAAATGTATTTTTCCTCGTTTAAAAAATCCAGCTGGGAATTCGCAATTTTCTTCACCAAAATCAAAGGTTAACCTAAAAGGATAAAACGCTTCGTCTTCATTCTCATGATGAATAATGTCGAGACAATAGCACTGAGTGCTTTTAAAATCCGTTGCCTGTTGATCAATGTCATCGGTATTAAACATACCAATAGTTTTAGCAATAGAGCTTACTTTTTCATTGTCAACAATAATTGGGGTGTCATCTTTTTGGCATGAATTAAAAAGCAGGCCGAAAAAAGTAATGCAGAGTGTTACAAGTGTGATTTTTTTCATAATTCTATAATTTTAGTTTGTTTTTTTAGTACAAAACCATGAAATAGGAACTATAGCAAGCTGGTTTGCAAACTTTAGACTATTGTTTGCTGAAATTGGTTGTATCATAATGCTATTCATGGCATGTTTTGAAAGTTAAATTGTATCACAAAGCAGCCGTTTTTGTTCTAATATTAGTCCTAAAGGCATAGATTTGTGCTATACTCTCTCAGATTTTATCATTTTACTTTAAAATTTCAAATAATATCTAAAAAATAGATACTTTTACACCCTGATTTTTGCAAGGATAATTTTATGGTGAAATTATTTCTTGCATTTTGTTTATTATTGAAGGATTTGTTTTAAAAAATGCTTAATTATGAGGGTATTAAAATTTGGAGGGACATCCGTAGGTTCTGCAGAAAAAATTCAGAACGTTGCAGAAATCATTAATGATGGGGTGCCAAAAATTGTGGTCTTGTCGGCCATGTCTGGTACTACTAATTTTTTAGAAGCTACTGTTAAATTGCTGTATAAAGCAAAGAATGACGAAGCTATTGAAAAGATTAATGAGTTGAAAAAGCAGTATGAAACTGTAGTAAACGAACTTTTTAAAACAGAGGAATTCAAGAAAAAGGGCAAGGAATTAATCGATCACCATTTTAACTATATGCTTTCCTTTACCCAAGACTCTTTTACCATTTACGAAGAACGAGCTTTACTTGCACAAGGCGAACTTGTTTCATCGGCATTTTTGTTTTATCATCTTCAGGAAAAAGGGATTAAAAGTGCTTTAATTCCAGCATTAAATTTTATGCGAATTGATAAAAGTTTAGAGCCTGATGATTTTTATA
Source organism: Bacteroidales bacterium (assembly GCA_050291445.1). Taxonomy (GTDB): domain Bacteria; phylum Bacteroidota; class Bacteroidia; order Bacteroidales; family NBLH01; genus NBLH01. Next base: position 1,937 of record JBNKJW010000201.1, read on the forward strand.
TCAAACAAAACCTTGAGCGTGAAATTGCAGCTTACCCAGGTGTTCAATTGTTTGTTACACAAGGCTATATTTGCCGGAATGCCTATGGCGAAATTGATAACTTAAAACGGGGCGGAAGTGATTATTCAGCTTCATTGATTGGGACTGCAGCTGGTTCTGACGAAATACAAATTTGGACAGATATTAGCGGTTTTCATAATAACGACCCTCGTTTTGTGGAAAAAACACTTTCGTTAAAAGAACTTTCATTTGATGAGGCTGCTGAGCTGGCTTATTTTGGGGCTAAAATATTACATCCATCAAGTGTTTTGCCTGCCAAATTGGCGAATATACCGGTAAGGTTAAAAAACACCATGAAACCAGAAGACGAGGGCACGATTATTAAAGATACTGTTGTGCAGGGTGAAATAAAAGCGGTTGCAGCTAAAGATGGGATTACGGCTATTAAAATTAAGTCGGGCAGGATGCTTTTGGCTTATGGTTTTATGCGGAAGGTGTTTGAAATTTTTGAGCGCTATAAAACACCTATCGACATGATTACCACATCTGAAATTGCAGTTTCGGTTACTATTGACGATGAAACTAACTTACAGGACATACTTACTGATTTGAAAAAATATGGAAATGTGGAAGTTGATGATAATCAGTCAATTGTGTGTATTGTTGGAAACTTTTTGGCTGAGGAAAAAGGCATTGTTGCCAAAGCCCTGAACGCATTAAAGGATGTTCCAGTCCGCATGGTGTCTTATGGAGGTAGTTTACACAATATTTCGGTGTTAGTCAATACTTCAGACAAGGTAAAAGCCCTCAAATTATTAAATGAAAACCTTTTTAATTTGTAAGTTATGTTTAGTGAGCAGGAAATAGCACGTTTTAAAGAAATTAAGACACCATTTTACTATTATAATATAGAAAAGTTAACGACAGTACTTGACAAGGTAAAATCAGCATCGGAAAAGTATGGTTTTATTGTACATTATGCTATGAAAGCCAATGCGAATGATAAAATCCTGGGCATAATGAAAGATCATGGCTTTGGTGCCGATTGTGTTAGTGGCAACGAAGTACAAAAAGCCGTGGATCTTGGTTTTAGCAGTGAGCATATTGCTTTTGCAGGGGTTGGAAAGTCTGATGAGGAGATAAACCTGGGCATTGATAATGATATTTTCTCGTTCAATTGCGAATCAATGCAAGAGATTGAGATAATCGATGATTTTGCTGCAAAAAAAGGAAAAGTAGCAAGAATTGCCCTTCGGATCAATCCTAATGTTAAGGCCAATACGCATCACTATATTACTACTGGTCTTGAGGAAAACAAATTTGGGATCAATCGTTGGGAGTTTGACAAAGTACTTGAGCTGCTAAAAGAACGCAAAAATGTTAAGTTAACAGGAATTCATTTTCATATAGGTTCTCAAATTACCGACTTTGATGCTTTTAAAAACCTTTGTATTAGGGTGAATGAAATTCAAAGCTATTTTATTGAAAATCAGATAATTTTAGAACATATTAATGTTGGTGGAGGCTTGGGAGTTGATTACGAACACCCTGATAATTTAGATTTTCCTGATTTTGAGGCTTTTTTCAAATTGTTTGATCGATTTTTAGAATTGCGACCGAATCAAAAGTTGCATTTTGAATTAGGAAGGGCAATGGTGGCACAATGTGGTGATTTAATAACCAAAGTTCTTTTCGTGAAAAACGGCATCAATGCAAATTTCGCCATTGTTGATGCAGGAATGACGGAGCTAATCCGCCCTGCACTTTACCAGGCGTATCATAAAATTGAAAACATTACCTCAAAAAGCGGGATTGACTTTTATGATGTGGTTGGACCTATTTGCGAATCTTCCGATACTTTTGGAAAAACTGTTCAAATGGCAGAAACCAAACGAGGTGATTTAATAGCCATTCGTACAACAGGTGCTTATGGCGAGGTTATGGCTTCACAGTATAATTTGCGAACGATTGCAAAATCCTATTTTTCGGATGAGATTTAGAAGTAGTACCCAACAGAAAAAAAATGATAAGAAGGATGCCCTTAAAGGTGTCCTTTTTTTATTTCCTAAAATAGTTTAATTTTATTGAGCTTGTTACAAGTGGAATAGCCAAATAAAAGGAAAATGGAAAAGATACAAATTGATGGGCAAACAATCTCAATGGAGCCTTTTAATTTTGATGATAAAGAAAAACTTTTAGGATATTTCAATAACCTCAGCCAGCAAAGCAAAAAGCGATATGGTCCACATCCTTTCACCATGGAAGCAATAGAAAATACATTTGCGGATGCAATGAATTACAAAATGTTTGTGGCCAAAAACAATGCAGATAATACAATCATAGCTTATACTGTGGTGAAGATGGGCTGGGTAGATTTTGATAAAGGGAGGTTGCATTCTTATGACCTCTCAATTGGTTCCGGTGATGCTACCATAGCTCCTTCTGTTGCTGATAATTGGCAGGGGAAAGGCCTGGGTAGCAAGTTTTTTAAGTATGTGATTGATTGTTTAAAAACAGAGTTGGGTATTACAAGGCTTATCCTTTGGGGCGGGGTGCAGAGTGATAACGAAAAAGCAGTACGACTTTACAAAAAGTTTCACTTTAAATTCCTTGGAGAGTTTGAGCACAATGGAATGAATAGGGACATGATGTTAGTTATAAATGAATAAACTAAAGTTCAAAATCTTAAAAAATTCCAATATTTTCTAAAATTAAATATGTATCTTTTGAAAGAAATTAATGATTATTATTGACTTTAACTGCTACCTATGAGACTAAACCTTAGCATTCACTACCAAACTGTACCTGGTGAAATGATTTGTGTTACAGGATCTTTGAAATCACTGGGGAAATGGGATACCGCAAAAGCAATTCAATTAACTTATCATGTAGGAGGAACCTGGACTAGCGATATTGAAATACCTAATAATTGTAAATCAATTGAGTACAAATATGCTCTGATTAATGATCTTGGCGATGTAAAATGGGAGTGGGGAGACGAGCGAAAAATATTGCTTTCGGGTATTAAAAAGCCGGTTATTTATCTTAAAGACAGCTGGCGATCACCTACAAATGAAGAAAAGGTGATGTACAGTTCAGCCTTTAGTGAAGTAATAATGAAACCCAATCATACTGCCGAAGGAGCTACATCAAAGGCAAAAAAAGTACTTCAATTTAGGATACCAGTGCCACGGATTGGTAAGGATTATCAATTATGTGTGCTTGGTAATCAAAAAAGGCTTGGAAATTGGGCTAAAACCCAACCCTTATTACTTTCATGCAATAATGAATTTCCTGTTTGGTCTGGTTCAGTGAATATAGGCGACCTGTCATTTCCTTTAGCATACAAATACGGCATTTATGATAATAAGAAAAAGGAAGTAGTTACTTTGGAAGAAGGTGCTGATAGAGTGATTGAGCAATTACCTCAGGATGAGGAGTTTTTGTTTGTTCGAACCAACGAATCTTTCAAATACCCTTTGGGTAACTGGAAAGGTGCAGGTGTTGCTGTACCTGTTTTTTCATTGCGTAGTGAAAATGGATTTGGGGTAGGAGAGTTTAATGACTTGCTAGATTTTATTGACTGGGCAAAAAGCGTTGGGATGAAAATGGTACAAATTTTACCAGTTAATGAAACCATTGCATCACATAGCTGGTTAGATTCCTATCCCTACAAAGCTGTTTCGGTAATGGCGCTGCATCCCATTTATTTGAATATGTATAAAATGGGTGTTTTAAAAGATAAAAAGTTGATGAAGGAATTTGCTGAAAAGCAAATAGAACTCAATAAGCTTTCCTATGTTGATTACCCTGAAGTTTTAAGATTAAAATCAAGATACTACAAACTTATTTTCGATCAGGAGAAGGCTGCGTTTTTTAAAACTAAAGAATACCAGGCTTTTTTTGATGCAAATAAGGATTGGCTGATACCTTATGCGGCTTTTGTCTATTTGCGCGATAAGATGAAAAGTCCGGATTTTAGGGTTTGGAAAAAGTTTAGTAAATACAATAAAAAAGCCATTGAAAAGTTAAGTGCCTCGGATTCAGCAGAGTGGGATGACATTGCCGTGCATTATTTCATTCAGTTTCATCTTGATAAACAGTTAAAAGAGGTGACCAATTATGCACGTGAAAACGGAGTTGTTTTAAAAGGGGATATTCCTATTGGAATTAGCCCAAACAGTGTTGAGGCATGGACAGAACCACATCTGTTTAACCTTAATGCCCAGGCTGGGGCACCTCCGGATAATTTTGCAATAAAAGGGCAAAACTGGGGCTTTCCTACTTACAATTGGCCCGAAATGGCAAAGGATGATTTTGCCTGGTGGAAAAAGCGGTTGAAGAAAATGGCTGAATATTTTGATGCCTACAGAATCGATCACATACTTGGTTTTTTTAGGATATGGGAGATTCCAACAAATGCAGTAGAAGGTGTGCTTGGATATTTTAGGTTGGCAATACCCATGACCGCAAATGAGATAGAGCAATTTGGTCTAAGGTTTGATTATGAGCGCTTTGTGAGGCCCTATATCAGGCATCATTTAGTAAGTGCCATTTTTGAGGAAGAAACTGAAAGTGTGATAAATCAGTTTCTTGAAAGCCTGGGGAATGATTATTACTGCATGAAAAAGCAATTTGACACACAGGCTAAAGTCAATGAATTTTTCTTAAAAGATATTGAAGAAGAAGATTTGGATGATAAAAACCGTAAGATCAGGGATGGCTTATTTGATTTAATAGCCAACGTACTTTTTGTGCAAACCGATCATGATCAATGGCATCCAAGAATTACAGTTCATAATACCACATCGTATGCAGAACTGGATGACCACAGCAAATATTGCCTAAACGAGATATACAACCACTTTTTTTACCACCGACACGATGATTTTTGGTACCATAAAGGAATGGAGAAATTACCAGCCATTGTTGGTGCAAGTAACATGCTGGTATGTGGTGAAGATTTGGGTATGGTGCCCGATTGCGTTCATCCGGCAATGGATGAATTAAATATTTTAAGCCTTGAAATACAACGAATGCCCAAAAACCCGAAAGTGAAATTTGCCCACCCGGCTGATGCACCCTATCTATCGGTGTGCACCACTTCTACGCATGACATGCCTACAATACGAGGGTGGTGGGAAGAAGACCGAGACACAACTCAGCCGTTTTTTAATGTCGAATTGGGCAATGAAGGCAAAGCTCCCTTATTTGCTGAGCCCTGGATTTGCATGCAAATGATTGAACAGCATCTTCATTCCCCGGCTATCTGGGTAACTATTCCAGTACAGGATTTTATTTCAATAGATAAAAAGCTTCGCTGGGAAAAAACACATGATGAACAAATCAATCAACCAAGCAATGTAAGGCATCGCTGGCGATTTAGATTGCATCAAAGTCTTGAGGATTTAAAGAAAGCAACTGAATTTAATAAAGTGCTAAAAAAGTTGGTGGATGAGTCGGGCAGGAGCTCGGATTATTGATTAATAACCTTTGGTTATTAGTTTATTGGTGTATTTGCATGTTTAAAGAAAAGGTCATTAATAAACAAATACACTAATTTCAAATGTTCAAATCATTAAATCTTCGTCTCTCACTAACATTAATATTGCAGATCCTGGAACGATTAAATATTTTTCATCATTAAATAAAATTTCCCAGGCACTGTTTTGTAAATAGACCGCTAGATCGCCTCTTTTAGGTTGAAGTGGAACGTATTTTACATCATCAGATTGGTCTTTCCAAGGCTCGTCATAATCTTGCACCGAAGGAATAGGGTATCCTGGACCTACCTTTATTACGTAGCCCGAATAGAGTTTTTCTTTTTGTTGTACGCCTGGTGGCAAAAATAGTCCCGATTTTGTTTTTTCGTTGAAAGTTTTAGGCTTTATTAAAACCCTATCACCAACAATAATTATTTTGTCCAGATCCTTTTCAGATATAATTAATGACATTTTTTTATTTGAAAATTAGTAATTCGCAAATATATTCAGATTGCTTCAATTTTAAGAAATAAAATTATTTTTAAGTTGGCAATTTATATTATTTTTGAAAGAAACATGAATGTTTGATTAGATGAACAAGAGATTAATATCTGTTTTTCTTTTAATAGTTTTTGCCATCGCCTGGTTAAAACCCTCTATCCCATTTATTAGTTATGAATTAAACAAATACTATATTCAGAAATACCTTTGCGAGCAGAAAGAAAAACCTAATAATTCATGTAAAGGAAAGTGTCATTTGCGCAAACAAATTAAAAAAATAAATGAGCGTGATAACAACCAGGATCTACCAATTCTTCCAAAAGTAAGCTTTGACGACTATCCAGTTTTTGATATTCTTGTTTCAAAAGGTAGTTCACTGGCAGCAATATTTCAAAAAAGATGTTTTGTTAATTTCAATTTTTATAATTTCCTCTTTTCTATGTTCATTTTTCATCCACCAAAAAGCAATATAAAAATTATTTAACCCCTAGTTATGTAATAACCTGAGTTCGACATAAAATATTCAACACAGCAATTCGGAATTATACCAGATATGTGCTAAAAATGCAGAAAGAATAGTGGGCTATTTTGAGGGATTTTTAGTGCAGAGTTGGTGTGATTACCTCCAGTGAGTGCTTCGCAGTTCCGAATTTTCGATTAGATTTGATTAATTTTAGCATAAATCACACCAATTTTTCTAGAACTATCCCAATAGTCCTTCAAAAATTTGTTGCAATTTCTGCTAAAAATTAATTCAAACTGTGTGAATATTTTTAATCGAACTCAGGTTAATAGAAAACGCGATAGCGTTGAACTAGTGCATTTACTAAGGGTTAACCCCGACTTAGATGAACACCAAAGAGGTGAGTGAAACCTCTTTGAGTAGTGAATCTTAATCGTTTATGCAATTTAACTATTGTCAAATGCATAATCTGGGTTTAACTATTTGATTTTACTAAAATACAGATGATTGATTGTTTTTACTTAATCGTCTGATAATGAATTATTTAAATTTATATTACTAATGAAGAAAAATATGAAATTATTCTTTATTGCATTAGCTATACTCTTATCTGAACAGAGCCTGTTAGCACAAAGCGAGATTCAGGTTGAGGAAATTTTAGTTAGTGCAGAAAAAAGTCCTGGTAAGCCACAGAATGAAATCCAAAAAACTGAAATACAATTGCTGGCACCTCGCGATATAGGTGATATTTTTAAAACTGTACCAGGTTTTGGGGTTATAAAGAGGGGAGGCTATGCCATGGAACCTGTATTTCGATCGTTTAAATATGAGCAAATAAATATGATGTTTGACGGATCAATGAGGATTTTTCCTGCCTGTCCTAACAGAATGGATCCAATAACCACTCATGTGAATCCAGAAGAAATTAGTAAGATAGAAATTATTAAGGGGCCTTATAGCGTTCGCTATGGGCAAACTCTGGGTGGAATTGTTAATGTGGTCACCGACAAAGAATCATTTAAAGATGGTTTTGAAGTGCATGGAATGTTATTGGGAGGTTACCAAACTAATGGTGAAGGAAAAACAAGTGCACTTCAATTACATACAGGTAACAAAAACTTTGATATTCATTTGAGTGGAGGGTTAAAAGATTTTGGAAATTATAAAAGTGGCTGGGGTGCAGAAATTCCTTCTTCTTTTAAAAGTTATGATTATGCCCTGAAATTAGGTGTGAACCCAAGCAACAATCAACGGATTGTTTTGGGCTTTCGTCAATCGTTTGGGAGGGATATAACGCATGTAGCCTTACCAATGGATACCGATACGGATGACAGCAAAATGTTGTCATTTGATTATTCATTGCGAAATGTTAATGATTTAATATCCGAATTCAATGTGAAAGCCTATTACTCAGATGTTGACCATGTTATGAGTAACAAAGAAAGGCCTAATTTTTCTGCAGTTGATGCTGTAGCCAAAGTGTTTTCAAAAAGCTATGGGGTGAAAATAGAGGCTGGTGCTTTATTAACAGAAAAGAGCACTTTATATGCAGGTATTGATTACAATGTTGTTTTAAAAGATGGCGAACGAACACGTTTAGTTTCTATTAATATGTGTAATGGAATGCATTTTGACCCTCCGCGCGAATTTATTGATTTAATCTGGCAAGATTCTAAAAGCACCAATTTTGGCTTTTTTGTTGAATCTGAAAACAGGTTGTCTGATCATTTAATTATAAACGGAGGATTACGAGCTGATATGGATGAAGCTGAAATTAAATCACCGGCAGATGATTTCAATGGATTATACAATAATGATCTAAGTCGGGGAGGTGAGGTGAATTATAGTGGTAACATTTCCTTAAAAATTAAACCAGAGGGTGGATATAGTTACATCTTTGCTGTTGGTCGTGGAGTGAGAGCCCCCAAATTAACAGAAAGGTATATCAATCACTTCAATGTTGGCGCAGATGCTTATGAATATGTTGGCAACCCAGACCTAAAGCCTGAAAAAAATTATCAGGTCGACTTCTCAGTACTAAAAGATGGGGATGTGTTATCATTTAATGCAAATATTTTTGCTTCGTATTTGAATGATTTTATTTCAGCGTATGTCGATACAACTATTAGCAGGAAGTTTATGCCTTGTCAGCCGCCGCAATATGCAAAACGATTTGTAAATGTTGATGAAGCTTTTCAATATGGATTTGAGTTTTCGGCAAGTTACCACATAATTAAAAAGCTGTGGTTAGAGGGAAATGTATTTTATACAAGGGCTCAGAACATTGATTTTGATGAACCATTGGAAGAAATTCCCCCGTTAAGTAGCATGGTTTCATTAATTTATAAAACAGAAAAGCTATATGCTGCTTTAAATGCACGTTTTGTTGCTGAACAAAATGATATTTCCATACTTTCAGATGAAACATCATCAAGTGCTTTTAATACTTTGGACCTTAAACTTGGATATAAAATCCATAAGATGCTTGAAATAGATTTTGGCATTAATAATGTTTTTGATGCCAATTATTATGAGCATTTAAGCCGACCATTCAAAAATGTTGGTCAATCAGGAATGCTTTACGAACCAGGTAGAAACTTTATTTTTACTGCAAGAGTAAAATTCTAATTTTTAGCTGTTGGCAAGTAGTAATATGGCTACTTGCCAACCAAATTTAAGGTTCTTTTACAATTGTCATGTTTTTTTTACACATCTTGCATTGATATACCCACTCAGCAGAATCTCCCGATACAGTTTGGTACTCATCAAAACCCACCAAAGTTAATTCATGACTACCACAGTGTATGCAAAACAGCTCATTTTTATTTAACGAAGGATTTATTGAGGCTAAATTTACTTTTTTAGTTTTTAGTTCAAGCGGAAAAATATGCCATCCAAACCCAAGTTTGCTTTTAAGTTTATCAATATTTGGCTGGTTATCAATATGGCACATACACTATCTGATTAACAATTAAAAACTATTAACAAGAAAGCTTAAACAAAAGCTTCTATTATGTATGTCGTTTGAAAATGAAAAAAGTTACAGAAAATAACAAAAACTTTAGTTCATTCTTTATGCCTAGTTTGCTTTTTTCGATTTCATTATTGACTTAAGTGTGTTTATTTTTTGCCTGATAAATGACAATTTGCCATTATCATCATAGTATACAGAACGGGCTTTTTCTTCGTCATCATTAATAAGTAAGGCGATATTTGGTATTTCTTTTTGTTCCAGATCTCTTATTAGTGAAGAATAAAGCTTTTTGTTAGTGTAATTTAGTCGCACCGTAAAAATATTAGCATCTGAGTGGTCCATTATTAAGTAAGAATCTGTTACTACACCAATGGGTGGGGTGTCGATGACAATATAATCATAAATTGATTCCAGAATTTCAATCATGTGCTGGGTGTTATCCGAAGCAATTAACTCTACCGGGTTTGGTGGAATTTGCCCTGTTGGAATAACATCCAGGTTTTTAATATCTGTTTTTTGAATAATATCTTCCAGCCTGGCATCATTAATAAGGTATGAAGATAGCCCTTTTTCTTCATTTAAGTGTAAGTATTCCGCAATTTTGGGGTTTCTTAAGTCAAATTCAAGTAGCAAAGTTTTTTTACCATAGTATGAAAATGCTGAGGCCAGGTTCATTGCAATAAATGTTTTGCCATCGCCACTCATTGATGAGGTGACAAGAATCTTTTTCTTGGGCTGTCCTTTATGAAAGAATTGCAGACTTGTCCGGGCAGATCTGAATGATTCAGCAATCAAAGATTTGGGATATTCAACTATAGGTACCATACTCTTTTTTTCATTTTTTGCTATGGTTCCAATGACTGGGTAGTTGGCCAGTTTTTCAATATCCTTTTTATCATTGATTGAATCATCAAATGCTGAGAGTATCATAATTATACCTATTGGCAGCATAATGCCTAAAAAGAAGGCACTCATGTAAATCATTTGTTTTTTTGGTGCCACCTGCATTGCGCTGCTTGGCTTTGAAGGGTCAATGATTTCATAGTCAGGAGAATTTGATGCACGTGCAATCTGTGATTCCGATCTTTTGGTCAACAGAAAAGTATAGATTGCATCATTAAGATGAAATTCACGCTGAATATTGATTAACTCTTTTTCTATAGTTGGAAGATTATTTACTTCCATGTTGAGTTTTGTAATCCTGTTATTGATATCATTGATGGTAATTCTTGATGTATTAACGATATAATCGATATTTTCAAGAATTGTCTTTTTTATATTGTTTATCTGAGCATTTAACAAAGGAAGTTGAGGGTTTTTAAAACTCTTGTTGTCAAGGTAGTAGGCGCGCTTTGAGTTCAGTTCTGTTAACTGTGTTATTAGCGATGTTAGCTGAGGATCGTCAACACCCATTGCTGATGGAGCAAGTAGATCCGTTAAATCCTGATTGTTTTCAAAGTATTCTTTTATGTAATCGTAGTATTTTGATTTCACCAAAAGTACTGCCCTTTGGTTTTCAAGTTCTCTCATTCTTTCCGATACGTCTTGCGATAAGTAGTTGATATCCATTACGTTATGGGTGGTTCTGAAGTCTTGTAACTGACGGGCTGTTAGCCCAAGTGAATCTGCAATTTCAGCAATCTGGGCATCAATAAATTTAATGGTTCTTGTTGCCACCCTGTTTTTCTTTGCAAGGTTTTGGTCAAGATATACCTCTGCAAGTTTATTTAAAAAATCAGTAACCAAAAGGGATGTTCCTCCTTTAATTTCCAAACTTACCAAGGATGATTGAGCGGAAAGCCTTTCTACTGACAATTCACTTTGATACTTGTAGGTGAGCTTTTCAATATTGTTGAATTTGAAAAATAGTTTCCTTCCTTCAAATGTTTCAGGGGTATAGTTGCCATTTAATAAAATCTTGAATTTAGCTTTATTTATTACAATGTCTTCTCCAAATGCAAATTCTTCAGAAAAGTCTATTCCAGGAAGCGTTCCGGTAGTTTGATTTTTTGCAAAATTTACCATGTAGATTGGATCTTTGCTTTTGGCCGAAAGCCTGAACCGTTCATTCGACAATAGTTTTAATTCAAACATTAATTCAACAGGTTGCGAAAATTCCGGATCTATTAAAGCGATAAAAGGCGTATTTTTATATACTTCTCTTGTTGCCAGTCCCTCTTCAATGTAATAAGAGGCAATTAGATTAAGCTCTTTTAATGTTCGGTTCATAATCGGGAAAGAGCGAAGAACCCCTAGCTCGTCTTCAATATTGCCTTGTACGTCAAACAACTCAAACTGAACCATTTCACCAGCACTCATCTGCGGGTTTCTGGTGTTTTCTGAGAATGACATCAGTAAATTATTTTTGAATTGTGGTGCAGCGGATTTATACGTATAGTGGCCTATACTCAATGTAATAGTAAGGCTTATGGCAAACAAGTACCATTTTTTAATAAACTTTTTTAATAAAGTCTTATAAAAATCAATATTTGATGAATCCTGATCGATTGGTCTAACATTTTTTGCCATTTGGTGCTTTTTAAAATTCCTGTTAGTATGTTCTCATAAAAGTAAGCAGTGCCAGTATTGTTGTTACACTTGATAAAACAAGTGTATAAGGGAATGAAGCAAAGCCAAAAGATTTTTGTTTTAATGGTTGAACAAGAACAATGTCATCAGGTCTGAGGTAATAAAGATCTGACTGTATTATGTATTTATCTGTTAAATCAATGTAATAATATCTTGCTATACCATCTAATTCTCTAATAATGGTAACATTTTCCCTGTTTCCAAAATCTGTAAGCCCACCAGCTAGTGCAAGTGCTTTAAAAATATTTATATTGTCAGAGTATATGACAAATTCTCCCTGGCGCGCAACTTCACCAACAACAGTGATGCTTTTACCAACAAATTTTACAACAACAGTTGCTTCACTAATGTATTTTCTAAGATTAGATTGTATGGTGTCTTTTGCCCCTATTAAAGTCAAATCTTTAACTTTTATCATCCCAACAAATGGGAAATCAATATAGCCTGAGTCGTTAACAGTGTAACTAATCATATTGTAGTTTACTACTTGCACATTCATTGATTCACTATTGAACATATTTGAAGTAGCAACATCAGGGCTGATGACCTTAATGTACAGATTATCATACGGTTGTACTGTGTTTCTGGGTCTTTGTTTTAAAATGAACTCATTGATGGTGTCATTTTTTACTTTACTTTGTGTATACCGTATTTTTTTTTGTGGAACACAAGAACTTATCAATATAATTGCCGCTAAAACACCAGTAAATAGAATCGTGTTTTTCGCTGAAAGCAAATTTGTTTTCATGCAGTTTAGTTTGTTTGTTTTTATATTTCAAAACTAGTTAAAAATAATGAATTAAAAAACCTGTACTGCTTGAAAACACTATTATTTCCTGCTATTTTTGATGAATTTATGTTGAATTATTTCATCATTGTCAATCATCTGGTAAAACTGATCAAAATATTCAATTGTTTCATCAATATGTCTTTTTTCTAATGCTTTTATAGAATAAACAAGGTCATAAATATCCTTTTTCTTCAATTTAAATACTTGAATGTTATCTTTTAGCTCTTTAAATGTTCTTTCATAGCCATTATAATGTCTTTGCCTTACTGAACTTATTGGCAAATGTTCGGCAGGCAAAGCATAGGAGGCATTTACAAGGCCTGAAAAATCAAAATCGTAGGGTACTGCTACTGGCTTTTGCAACGAGTCCCTGGCAAGTAGTTTTATATTGTGTAGAGCTTTTACCGACCAATCTGTGTTTCCTATAAGGTATTGAAAAAGAGCTAACTGGTTCATAAGTTTGCGATCAGTTAAATTTGGATGAATGTTCTTTGCTTCCAATTTCTTTGCATTATTTCTTTTTTCTAGTGATTCTGTTGGTTCAATTAAAAATGCATAGATCGAGTAATCTTTTTTCTTTTTTTCTAAATCCTGTAAGGTCAATTTTACCAATCTTACTTTAAAACTGTAATCTGTTAGTAGGTTGTAAATTTTATAGGCAAGATATTCAAGTAATATGTATTGTTCATACCGTTGATTTTTTTGGCAAGGTAAAACTAATTTCAACTTTCTATAACCATCAAAAGTAGTCCCTTTTATTTCTTTTTTATTTAGCTTTAATTTTAAGGGGGGAAAAGAGCAATTGCTACTTTTTAAACGAAAAAGTCCCCTGGTTTTTAATTGAATATTATAAGTTGTTGCATTAAGACTATCATTGCCAACTTTTAAAATAGCCTCATGGTAACTGCTTTTAGAAGTTCTGTCTTTATTAACTTCTTTTCTTTTATACTTTAATGTGAGCACAATTGGGGCGTTACTGTCAAATAATTTTTGTACCTGGCTGAATAATAGTGTATTGCCAGGGTTGAATGCGACCAGAGTTAGCAATATTTTAAGTAAAATAATAGGTTTATTTAAAGACTTTTTTAGTTCCATCCATAAAAACTTTATAAAAAGTGTTGTTTTCAATTAACAATCCTTGAAGTTGTACGTTCATTTCAGCAAACGGAATGTCAATGCCATATAGCTTTTTGTTAAACATTGAGGTAATTTCTTTAACATGGGTGTTGGCAAAAACGATTGCTTTTGCCGAGAAATATTCTGTTATTTTGTCAACCTTTTCCTGGGTGATGTTGTAACTATTGCCAGTACTACTATAATAGCCGGCATTCATTTTAATGTAGCCTCTGTACCACAATGGGCCATTGTTGCCAAGAATCAGTTCTTCGATAGCATTTTTAGGCTCTTTGTCTTCTCTGTTCAAAATATTTCTGACAATATCATTAACCAACTTTATCTTAATTTTTCCTTCCACAAGGTTGTACGAAAGCCCACCATGAACAAATAATATGTCATTTATTCGAATAATTGTGTTTCTCGACCTTATCCATCTTCCAAGTTCTGTGTTTTTTGCGTATGCATTGGTGTAATCTAATCCTAGTTTGTTAAAAAGCATCAGGTATTTTTTCGATAAATACCTTTTGTCACCACTTAATTGCATAACTTCGTGGTTGCCAATAACAAGGTGAACATTCCCTCCCTGTTTTTGTGCTTCAGCTTCTAGTTTATATAGCAGCCATAAGCATTCCGTAACTTTAGGTCCCCTGTCAAAAATGTCGCCAGCCAACAATAAATGGCCAGTTCCAAATGTCCAATTGTAATTTTTGTCAATAACTTTATTGTTGATTAAAAAATTTTTAAAAGTGTCAAATTCGCCATGCAAATCTCCAATAGCCATAATTTTACTAACATTTTCGAATTCAAAAGCAGTTGAGGCATTTCTTTTTATTCTCCTAATGGGAATTTTAAAAGGCAGCTTTTTATGTGCTAAAATGGTAGCATCTTTTTTAAAACTTAATACTGTATCAAACTGGTTTATTTTGTTTGTAAGGCTATTGCTTATTAAGTAGGTGGCTTTAAGTTTCGATTTGTTTTCCCAGAAAACATAGGGGCCATCAAAATAGCTTTGCCCTGGCAATTCTGAGTATTTATTTTTCGAAATATTGCTCAGTAACTTAAAGCATTCAATGTTTTGTAACTCCCATGCATAATCAATAGCTATTTTATTGTTGTTGTCTTTAACAGAAAAATCGGCTTTGTATTTTTTTAAAATTTCAAGAGCTTTTGGGTTATTGTATATTACTGCACTTATGGCTGCAGTTCTTCCTTTGGGGTTTTTATAATTAACATCCGCCCCGTTTTTGAGCAATAATTCTATTATTTTATTATTATTAAAAAATATCGCTGTCATTAAAGGTGTGTCATCGTCATAAAATAGATTTAGGTTGGCTCCGGTGCTAATAAGAATTCTAACAACTTTTAAATTATTAATGCTTGCCGCATAATGAATTAATGGAACTTTTTGTTTTCCAATAAGCATATCAGGGTTGTTCTCCTTGTTTTTAAAGTAGGCTTCAACTTTTTGATATTCTTCCAGCTTTATAGCATTTAATAATTCCTGTTCTGTTAGCTGGCCAAAGCTATTCCATGGAAAAAGAAAAAGGATTGTGATGACAAATAAATGGCTTATTCTGTACATTATTTAAGTTTTGTTCGTATTTTTAAAGTTTGTACTTTTCTTCTCAAAGTTATTGATAATATTTTAAATAAATGTTATTGTATCTGTCTACAAAATTACATCATTTAATGACATATTGTCATAATGATTGATTGTTTTATAGTTATCAAAGATCGGGTTAATAATTTTAAGCAAAATTTTCAATGTGTTTATTAAGGTGTTTATATTAAGTGAATTGTAAGGGGTTTTATAACAGGTTGTAAGATGCCTATGAGGTAGATTGTATTATGAGTTGTTTAAAAATAACTTAGTTATGTAGCTATGGTATGTTAATTGACTTTTTTATGAAAGCTACCTGGTCGATGTTCTTTTCAGACATTCTGGCAAATAATTGATGTAGCAGCTACTTAAATCATAAAATATGGATATTACAACAATTAATAAAACAATAGATAAACTTTGTAAAAGCACCTCAGAACACCGCTTGAGTGAGGTGTTTTCTGAACTGAACAGAATTCTTAATGAAAATCCAATATTGGTTATTTTTCGAGAAAAGATTAGAAAGCAATCCGAGATTTATACAAATTTATTGAGGTACTCTTTTGGAGAGGTGAAAGATCCTGACAGGGATAAGATTTACACTAACCTTCTAAGAGCTTTGTATAAAATAATTGATGAAATTAAGATAAAACTATTCGAAGAGAACACCTACCTTGCCTTGAACACAATTAAACAAGAAACCAACTTTGATTTATTGAGCAGTCGTGCTGAAGTTGAAAAAGCTACCCTTTCAGAAAATAGCAACAAGTTGGTCAATAAACTGTTTAAGCATATATGGCTTTCGGGCAATTTAGATGGTTTAGATCATGATTTTCTAAAAAAAACTATTAATAGCAAGAAAATTTCATGGGTAAATGAGTCTGTAATAGTTAGTGCATTAACAGTGAGCTTGCTGGCTAATTTTGATGAGCTTAAGTTTAATCTGTTGTTTGATTTTTATAAAAAAGGTGTTAATAAAGTTTGGCAGAGGGCATTGGTGGGAATTGTTTTTGGAACCTATGTTTATTCTGACAGGATTGAGGAATATCCTGAATTGATTAAAAAGTTGATTACTTTAAAAAAGGAAAAAGATTTTAACGATAACCTGCAATATATTGTTTTACAAATTTTAAGGACAAAAGAAACTGAAAAAATTTCGAAAAAGCTTCATGAAGAAATTATTCCTGAAGTAGCCAAATTTAAACCTAAGATTGAAGAAAAGCTTAAGTTGGATGATATTCTTCAGGATCCATTGGGCGAAGATAAAAACCCTGATTGGGAAGGCGTTTTTGGCGACTCACCTGAATTGTTCAGCAAACTTGAAGAGTTTTCGAAAATGCAAATTGAAGGTTCGGATGTTTTTATGAGTGCGTTTGCCATGCTTAAGCATTTCGATTTTTTTAAAGACCATGCAAATTGGTTCCTCCCTTTTTATAAAGAAAATGAGGATATTAAAGAAGCATTTACATTTGAAAAGGAGGGATTTAATACCGATTTATTTATTGAAGGCCTTGAACGCTCTGCATTCTTGTGTAATTCTGATAAGTACTCTTTTATCATGAATGTGAGGCACATGCCTGAGATGCAAAAAAATATGATGCTGGAGATGTTCAATGCTGAATTGGAAGGTATGAATGAGTTGGTAAAAGATGATGAATTATTAAATATTTCGGCCTTGAATAAGTATCAGGTTAACCAGTACATACAGGATTTGTACAGGTTTTATAAATTGCATCCAAACAAGTTGGAATTCACAGATGTTTTTGATAAAAAACTGGATTTATATCAAAGTAAAGTGCTGTTGAACAAATGGTTTAGTGTAGAGCTTTATAAAAATATTGGTGCCTTTTACTTTAAAAAGGAATACTTTAACGAAGCAATTGATGTTTACAAAATATTAATTGAAAAAGGTATTAATGAACAATCGGCCTTTGAAAAAATTGCCTATTCTTATCAAAAGCTAGGCGATTTTGTAAATGCATTGTCATACTATAAAAAAAGTGAATTATTTGATAGTAATCTTACCTGGACCTATAAAAAAATAGCGTTATGTTATAGAGAACTTGGCGAAAATGAACTGGCAATTGAATATTATCAGAAAGCTGAGAAAGATGAACCGGAAAATTTATATGTTCAGGCAAATTTAGGCCACAGTTTCCTGCGCCTTAAAGATTATGAGAATGCATTAAAACACTATTTTAAAGTCGAGTATTTTTCTCCTTCTAATAAGTTGATTTTGAGGCCTATAGCATGGTGTTCGTTTGCGTTGGGTAAGCTTGAAAATTCTATAAGATACTATACGCGCCTAATTGAACAAAAGGAAGCAGACTATCATGACTATATCAATCTTGGACATGCCTATTGGTGCAATGACCAACAGCCTGAAGCCATTAGTGCTTACAAAAAAAGCATTGATTTAGCTGCTTCAAGAGGGCAATCGATAAAAAAAGACTTTTTAGATGATAGAGAGTTTTTGATCAAATTCGGAATCCTTGAGTTTGAAATTGAACTAATGCTGGATTTTTTACACTTTGAGCAAATAGATTGATAATGAGATGTTTGTGAGTGTGGATTTGGTTTTGTTTAAAAAAAGAAAATTAGTAAATTTACATAACATTATGGTGTGAACTTTTTTGTTTAAAAAAGGTTGCAGCAAAGTTGGAAAAACACCCTGAAATTTGCTTAAAATGGAAGTAAAAGGTACTGCGATTAAAACCATCCCAGAATTTGTAAAGGTAAAATTTCCGCATGAATACAATTTGTGGATAGAATCACTGCCACAAGAATCAAGGGCAATTATGGAAAACCGGATTAGTATGACTAACTGGTACTCTTTAGATTCTGCTTTAATTATCCCCACCCAAAGCATTGGTGAAATGTTTTTTAAAGATATTCAAAAAGGTGCCTACGAGTTGGGAGTATTTAGTTCTGTGCAGGCCATAAAAGGTATTTATAAAATGCTGGTAATGGTAAGTTCTCCTTCTTTTATTGTAAACCGGGCCTCAATAATTATGTCGGGATATTACAGGCCTTGCATGATGGATATAACAAAAAGGTCAAAAGATATGGCTGTTCTTTCAATTGTTGATTTTCCAGCACCTAATGTTGTTGTTGATTACCGCATACTTGGCTGGATAAAAAACACCATGGAATTTTCAAAATTCAGAAACCCCAAAGTTGAAATGCTAAAATCTATGGGTAAAGGCGATACTACTACTGATTACCTTGTTCAGTGGGTCGAATAAAATTTTTGTTTCTGTTGTTTTGTAGATTGTATTCTTAAGAAAGGATAAGCTCTTTTCTGAACTTTTCCTGATACTCTTGGTTTTCTTTCATAATCCTCATACTGCCAGGGTAGTTCTTCACAAACCAGAAAGTGAAAGCGGTAACATCTATTTTATCATTCAATAATTTTACTTTCTTTTTTTTCCACTTGTGTTTAATATCTTGTATTTCAAGTAATTGGGTTGTTTTTTCAATAATTTTATTAAAATCTGTGAGGTGATATAATAAATCATAGCTTTCTTCCTGCTCCTGAATGGTTTCTGCTGTCATCGAATTCACTAATATAGATGGCGTGCCAAGCATAGCACATTCGGATGCCATGGTAAGTCCTTCGGTGACAAAAAGCTGTGCAAATGCCAAAGCATCATGCATTTTATGGGCAGGTATTTTTATTTGGTATTGTTTCAGGTTTTCTGGCAACTTGGCTTCAGAACTAATAAAAACCTTCCCATGATTAGCTAATAGTTCAACAATTTTTTCTTTTTCAGTATCAAGTAAACCTTTTTTATCGCCATCATGACTTGCTCCCCATGAAATAAATCGAAGAATAAAATATTTTTCGTTGGTTTTTAAGCCCAAAAAGTCAAAAATATCTTTATTAGGTGTAAAATATTCGGGGTGCAAATAAGCAATCTCATGAAAACCTTTATATCGAACCTGTTTTTCTCCGTAGTCTTGTTTGAAAGATTCAGTGGTTAAAATTGCATGGGCAAAAGGTTTATACAGTTTTATTTGCTCCATATTTCCTGTATCTTCAAAGGTGATGTATTTCCTCCTTAATAAAAAGGAAACCCAGGAAGCTGGTACAGAACCATGGCTTAAAAAAACATCAACCCGATAAAACAGGGCTATCCAAAACAGTTTAAAAACATGAATAAATAAACTGAAGAGTTTGCCGATTTTACTTGTATAATGTTTGCCAATGCGCTTAAAATTCAGATTTTCTTCACGAAGTAATTCTAATGTAACCTCTTTGTCTTTAGCTGTAAATAGAACCTTCCAATCCTCATTGGCTGCTAATTTTGCAAAATTCTTAAACAAATGGACATGTCCGGGATGGTTTACATCAATAATTATATTCACTTTTCAAATGTTTAGTTCAATAAATTTTTGAAATAATTCTACTCCTATTTAGTCAAAAAGTATTATTTGACGATATCCTGGTAAACTTCACCCATGGTCATAAATTGGGCATTTCTTTCTTTACAAATTCGGATTATTTTCTCATAACTACTTTTGTATCCTGGAAACTCTTTCTCTTTGTATACCCTTTGGTGCCAGTTGATTACAAAAATACCATTGTTTTCTTCAACAGTGTCTAGAATTTTATAAAACCTTTCCCAACGCTCGTTTGATCTTATTTCCATAAAAGGAATGTCCATTACCATCAACGGAATTTCTGTAAAATAATCATCAAATGGTTTGAAAGGGAGTATTTTGTTTTCTCTTAGTCCAATACCTTCTGTTAGCCCCCAGGTTGAATCATATTTAAACCCACAAGCTTTTTGACGGTTCCAGGTATTTTCATCCCAATTTAAATAATGTTGCCGGGTACCAATTATTTCATGACCAACAATATTTTCAATATTTTGCTTTTCTTTTTTCAATAATGACTCGTCCTGATATGATAAATAGGAACCATGCACGCCAATTTCCCAGCCATTTTTATCTAGATGTTTTATTGTTTCCTGAAGTTTTTTATTACTTATTTTATACCTGCCTACTGAAAGTTGCCAGTTTTTTTTATCAAATAGTTTAAACGGAAGTGTTTCATCAAGGATAAAAAATGTTGAACGAACCCCAAAGTCTTCTTCAATTTTAATTATTTCAGGAAAATTCCAGTAAGGTTCGGGGTGAAAGCATGATGCATAATGATACAAAGCCGTTTTTAGATCTCCCTTAAGCATAGCTTTTATGGGATAAGTAAAATATTGGTAATGCTTTTTAATTCTATCTACATCATGGCTCAAAGCTACTCTAAGCATTCTATTAGCTAGTTAGGAGTTAATAAGGATACGGTTGTATTTAAATTACTTTGTTTGTATAACAGGTTTAGCAATAATTGTTTTTCCGGCGTAAACCTGGTCTTTTAAGTTAAGCTCTACCTGGTAAGTTATAGGTATAATTACATCTACCTGAGAGCCAAATTTTATCATTCCAAACCAATCGCCTCTTTTAATGTTTTCACCTTCTTTAAAGTAAGTTTCAATACGTCTTACTTTTTTTGAAGCAATTTGAACTACACCCACCTGAAATTCTCCATTATCAATAACAATGGTGTTTCTTTCGTTCTCAATTTCGGCTTGTCCATCTTTTAACGAGAGATATTTTCCATCAAAGTGTTTGTTTAATACCACTTTCCCTCCAATTGGTGCAGCGTTTTTATGTACATCAAATGGTGTCATGTTAATTCCTATTAACCAACAAGGAGTGTTTAAAATATCTGTATTAGTAAGTTCCGAAAGCTTTGATACTTCATAATTTTTTATTGAAAAAGGAACATCTTTGGCCTCAATTCTTTTGATATAAATAACATTACCATCAGCAGGAGAGGTTATTTCATCAGGGGTGGCTTTGGTTTTTCTGTTTGGGACTCTGTAAAACCTAACCAAAACGTTTAAAACCAGGGCTGTTGGCACGGTTGCTATATTTAATACAAATGCATAGAACTCGTTGTTTAAATACGAATGGTTAAACAAGTAGGTTATTACAGTTGCAGCAATAGCGACAATTAAGTTGTCGATAAATAAGTACTTAAGCTCTACTTTAGCTTTATAGTTTAAATATAAAAAAAGTAGCGTACTAATTAAAAGTGATTCTAAAAATAGAAAAAATGCGAACATAATTTTAGCTTATTTTGTTAATGTTTATTATCTGATAAAATATAAATAGGGTGATAAAATAATATACATAATTGCTGGCCATGGGTCTTTTTTGTCCCAGGTGGCATACTCTTTATTAATTTTTAATGATTTTAAGTAATCTTTCAGCTTCATGCGCCCTTTGGTGACTTCGGAAAACATAATGAAAGTATCGGTTAATTGCTCCACCCATCCAATATTTTCAACAGTATTTTTTTGAACTTCTAATTCTTTACCATTGAAGTCATCAATCAACATTTTAATAAGATTGATACCAACTTTATTGGCCATGGTGTGCCATTTCCATGTACGGGGGTTAATTTCTATAAGTTTGTAATCTTTTACCTTGTCATCATACATAAATTCAACCTCAGAAACCCCGGTATAATTAATAGCCTTTAGAAATTTAGTTGCAAGCTCATCAACCCTTTCAGAGATTACAGTTATGGCAAAAGTAGTTGCTACTCCAAAATCCATTGGTTTTTGGCGAATACGGTTTGCCACAAAGCTACCTTTTACTTCTCCATTTTTACAAAATGATGCAAAAGAGTATAATTTTTCTGCACCACCCGAAAGCATTTCCTGTATAATTACTTCGTTTTCAGGAATTATTTCAATTGCTTTTTTATAATTAGCCAACAACTCCTCCTTGTTATTGCACTTGAAAACCTTTTTACCGGCTTTTTTATAGAAGTTATACATCACTGCGGGCTTTAAAATAACCGGATAGCTTAGCTTTTCTTCTATTTGTTCAAGTTCTTCAATCGAATCAGGATAAAAGCTTTCAGGAATAAGAAGTCCCGCACTTTTTGCAGTTTCGTATGTTTTTCTTTTGTTAAATGCAATTTCAGTTATTTTTTTCTCCGAGATTGAGAGCCGGTATTTCGCTGATAGAGTTTCAAAATTATCAGCTAAAAAACCAACCATTAAATCGTTGGTGGGGAAAATTAATACTTCATCACCATTAAGGTCCCTTTTTAAAAGGATTTCTAGCAGGTGGGGTAAATCTTTAAACTTAATAAATTTATCTAATGTGTTTGAAAACCGGGCTACACTAATAGCTGATTTGTTGTAGAGCGTTACTCTGTGCCCCAGCCTTTTTGCAATTCTTGAGATTCCAAGCCCTTGTATGTGGTTTCCTAAAATAACTACCTCTTTTATCATGCTTTTTTAACTAATATCTTTTTTACCTGATTTTTTATTCCTTGCCAAACTTTTATTTTTATCCATTCTGGAAACTTATCAGCCCAGTTATGAGGGTGGGTGCTAAGCATGATTTTTTCAGGCAAGACTTTATTTTCAATTAATTTTATTATATCAGAGCTTGAGTTTATATCAATGTTAAAATTCGATTTCACTTTGTCGCGAAGTGTAACCTTTTCGTTGTTCCAGCTTCTACTGGCATCTGTAATGTAAAACACCTGGTTAAAATCCATATCGAAATAAGGCTCTGCAATGATGCCGAATTCTTTGTAATTATATGATTCCCAGATATTTCTATTGTCCCATTTTGAGGCTGGGCTGCCATGCATACACATGGTTGTTATTGGATAAAACTTTCTGAACATTTCAAGGTTTTTTTTGAATTGCTCAAATGCTTTTTCTTTATTACCACCTGCTAATGCTAAATCTTCATAATGGTAACCAAGTTCATGATGCAGTTTTATGATGGCATTAATGCAATTTTCATCGTAGCTTTCGTCAACAACTCTAAAGTAATAGCTTGCTTTAATGCCCATGTCTTTTTCAATTTGGGCCATTTTCACCCCATTTTTTGGGGCCCGGTCAACATCGTGGCGTAAAATTGCTACTTTGTCTTGTGCAGGAGATGTAGAGAATTCTTCAAAAGTTTGAAACTGATAGCCATTTTTTGCTAAACTTTCAAGAATTTGTTTGTATGTTTTTAGTGTAAAATCAAGTTTCATGGTTCGTGAATTTTGGCCGAATTTAGTACTTAATTCTTAATCCAATTCATTTCTTTTAGCTTGTTCTTTGAATTTTTGACCAAATCATATTCACTTATGGCTAAGTTTACAGAATTTAATGATAATTTATCATAATAATTTTTGTCATTTGCAATAGCTTCAACTGCCTCAACAATTTCCTGAGTGTTCTTTTCATTAATCAGTTTGCCAACTTCGTCATTAATACATATTTCAGGTATACCCGAAACATTTGTGCTTATAATTGGCTTTCGGTAACTTATTGCTTCCATCAGCACCACCGGAATGCCGTCCATGTCGCCTGGAACAGTAATGGACGGAAGTACAAACAAATCAATATCATTATAGAAATCAATTTTCTTTTGGTCTCGTATTCTTCCTAATATTTTAACGTTGCTAAGCTGGTTTTTTAGAATAAAATCCTTAATAAAATCCATTTCTTCACCATCTCCGGCAATCCAAAGTTCATACTTGTCTGGATTTTTTTTGTATAATGAGTTAAATGCATCCATTAAAAAGGGGATTCCTTTTTTTGCTTCAAGATTTGACATAAAACCCAAAATAAATTTATCATTGGTTGACCTTGATTTCACTTCAGGTATTCTTACTCCTAATCTGGAGAGCGTGATTTTTTCTTTTTTAACCCCAAAACGATTGCACACGTACTTAATATTGTATTCTGATATGCTAAATGCTGATTTACAATGCTTAACAAGGGTTGTGAACCAAATGTTGCTAAAGTAAATGTCATGCGCATGAAAGGTAAAATAATAGTCGATATTGTACTTCTTTTTAATATGGTAAGCAACTATTGCTGCCTGCGAGGCAAATTGAGCATGAATGGAACCAACATCTTTTAAAAGCTGCTTATCAAGTTTTAAAAACCACCATGCTGATTGTAAAGGCCAGGTGAAATTGTATTTATTGAACTTTAAATGCGGTTTTAAAATAATGCTTAAAAATACCTGAAAAAAGTTCTTAAAACTAAAGCTATTTTTAAATGGTTTTATGTGGTATTTTATTCCATTATTTCGCAGGGTTTCAAGGTCTGACTGATAAAATTCCTGAATATCCCTTAAAAAAATGATTTCAAAGTTTGTGAATTTTGAAAAACTAATGAGCTCTTCCATCATCCATGGAGCAAGGGACTTTATTAGGTAAAGGTTCTTTTTGTTTTTCATGTTATTGGTTTTATAGTGGTTTAGGGTTGCTTTTAAACAGTAATTTTGTTTTTATCCATCCAAATTTGTAGAGAACTTAGCCTTGTGAAATCTTTCATGTGGCTTAAGTGTTCATTTTCAATGCTTTCCTGGTTGAATAACGAATCGTATCCTTTAAAAATATGTTTCCTTTTTGTATAAAAATCCCAGATTACTTTATCATTGTTAAATATTCCAATTTTCCTTATTTTTCTTTTATAGTAAACAAACTGCGCGATTAAAAAAGGTAAATAAATTTTGCGCAATAAATATTTTGGTTTGTAGGCATGTGTGGAAATAATATTTGATAGTTTTTTATTATTTCTATGAATTAAATATGCATAAAACTTGTGTATTTTAAGGTTTTCTAATAAGCTTTTTTTAGTTTCCCAATTATATACCCACGGATATGGAGTTTTCATGAGTAACTCGATAAATTCAATATCAAGGTAGGGGTGAAGGTTTTCAACAAAGGGCCGCTCAGTTTTAATTTCTTTCATAAAATATTTGCAGTTGCCAACTCCGGTAATAAAGAAAAAGAATTTTCGTGCCCCTTCATATTTATTTACAATAAATGGGTTGTTTTTTAAATCTGTAAGGATCTGTTCTTTGTATTTGTCGATTATTTCTGGCTTAAAATAATTTTCTTCTTTTGCCTTTTGTATAATTTGCTCATAACATTCGTCAACGTTATCCGTTAATAGCAAATCTCTTACATTCTTATCGATATAACCACCCAGACTGGTCGGTCTTTTTATCAGTTCGCTGCCAAACAGGCCTGTAAGAATTTGGTCGTAAGTGTTAAATAAATCTTTGTATACATAAACATAATTTGCCCTGTTCATTTCGCTGGCACCATCACCAAGGGCAATGGCAATTTCAGCATCTTCGTCAAAGCTTTTTGCATAATTTTTATCCATGATGAAAGCTTTGAAATTCAAATCCAGCTTTTTTGCTACTTTTTTTGCCAGCGTTACATCATAACTGTTTTTAAGACCATATGAATAAAAGAAGTTTTTATCTACATTACCATTTAATAAAGCCAGATTTGTTCGAGAATCATACCCCCCTGTTAAGGCAAAAGCAGTTTTGTCAGGATTACCCAGATATAACTTAAGGTTTTCTTTCAATAATTTTTCAATTTCCTTTATGCCATCATATTGATTGTATATGGGTTCTGAATTAGCAAAGCTTTTAAAAATACTCCAGTATTTATCTTTTTTTAATCCATTTGAATCTGAGTGGATGTAAGTTGCTGATGCCAGGGTTTTTACTCCTGTTATGAAAGACTCATCTACCAAATCAAAATCAAAAAGATAGTATTCCAGAATTGATTTAATGTTGGCTTTGCTAAATTGCTCTGGCGAATAATGCGAGAATGCACTTAGTGAACTCGAAACCAAAAGTTGATTTTCGGAGTAAGAGTAATAAATGTTTTTAATATTGAACTTATCCGTAAAAACGCATACACTTTCATTTTTTTTGTCAAAAATAAGAATTGAGTAGGAGCCTTTAATGTAATCCATTATTTTTTGACGATGTTCATCGTGAAGTTGCGTTATTTCTTCAGCAGTAAGTCTTTTTGTGCCAATTTTTAATTGTGCATCCAGCCTTGTAAAGGCATAACCATAAATGAGCGTGAAGTAACGATCATTTTCAAAAACGGAATTAGTGTCTTCCGATTTGCTAATCCATACAACCTTGCTTTGGCCAAATTGAGTTTGGTAAGTTTGGTGAGGCAGTTTGTGGTATACTTCCTGCTGATCGAAAAAATCGTCAACAAGTTTTAGGTTGTTATTTGTAAAATTAATTTCTGCAAAAAAGTCAAACATAATAGATTATTAAAAAAGTTATTTTTGCTTGTTGTTTTATGGTTATATAATAATGGTTTATCGATCTTTAATTTTTTCAGCAGGCACCCCTACATTTACAGAATAGGGCTCAACATCCTTTGTTACCACCGAACCTGCCCCAACAATGGCACCTTTCCCTATTTTTACACCAGGCAAAACTACTACATTGGCACCAAGCCAAACATCGTCTTCAATAATTACATCTTTTTCGTAGGGAGGGTAGGAGCGAATAATATCATGGCCTTTAACATTATAACGTGATGCAATAATGGTTACCCCCGGCCCGGTTAGGCAATCCCTGCCTATGGTGACTTTTGCGTTATCGCCTGCCCAAATCATGCAATATCTGTTTATATTTGTCCGGGCACCCATTTTTATGTTCTCAGGATGATTGAACCTCGCTGTTGCACTTATAGGGTTCGGTTTCTCAAGATCCATTACACGCAGGGCATAAGCATTCTCGAGGGCCAATTCAGCAACAAAATCAAATGATTGTCTGATGAATGGAACGGAAAAAATATTCCTGATAACGCTACCTATGTATTTCAATTTGCTCATTATTAGCTTCTTTTAGATTGAATGGTTTTGGTTTAACCAGTTGGTATATTCACCCATAGTAGTTGGCCAAATTTCATCTCTTCTTTTATCAATGTGCTCAAAAAGGGCTGGCATAATATCAGTTAAAAACTGATGTGGCATTGATGGGTGAAACCAAAAATGACAATTTGTGTTGTTTTTTATTGCCCTGTCAACAATTTTTTTGTATCGGTAAATATGGTATTTCATTGACCAGTTCGTTCTGATATCAAATTCAACAGTGCTTTTATGTTCCCACAGTTTATCCGAGCGTTGAGTTGGATAACCTAGCGTATTAACAAAGTTACTTCGGTAAGATGTAAACCCAAGCCCGGCCAGGTGGTCGATATTTCCAAGTGTATGCCCAGGAAAAACAAAAGATTTTAAATCAATGTTTTTCTCACTGGCTACTTTTTTACATTCATTCAGTTCAGATTTAAAAACTTCTGGTGTGCAAACACTTTCCCTGCAATCAATATGTGAAAAAGTATGGCTGCCAATTTCGTGGTTCACTTTTGAGTTGATTATCATATTAATCAAATCCGTTGCGTACCATTCCGGATCATCTTTTATGTTGCCGCAAGGATCGTCCTTAAACCAATCACCCTCATCAAATTTCCAGTAAGGGCTTTCAAAATGGTTCAATCTTTCAAGGTGTTTATGTGCTACTCCATTTTCTTTGCTGCACGAATCAAGAAAAAGATGTCCTACGGTTGCCCATGTTATAGGCACATTGTACTTTTCGCAAAGCTCAATAATTCCAGGGAAGTTTTTACGTGCCACCCTGGCTTTTTCAATGGCATTGGCCACCGGATTTTTTTGCGTTTTAGTATACCTAAAAGCCCAGGCGAGTTCAAAATCAGCCGATATCATCAATACCGATTTGTAGGGTTTGGGTATTAATTGTTTTGCATTTTCAGGTTTTTCTACCTTTGGGTTTCTGCCCACCTCAAAGCTTAGTTTGCTTAAATATGACTTCATAGGGAACCGCATTCCCTTTATTTTGTTAATTTGTAAAAATTCCATTCAATATTTAGTTTTGGGTCAATTCCCTTTTTAACTTTTTTTTGTGACAATGTTTAAGTAGACTTGGGTAAGTTTATTTAGATTGCCTTTGTAGTTAAATTTTTCAGTAATTGTTTGTTTAGCTCCTTTTATTAGTTTTTCTTTTAGTTCACTGTTCTTTTTAATAAGTTCAATTTTATCTTTTAAATCAGAAACAATATTATTCGGGTCAACTAAAAAGCCATTCTCATTATTTGTAATTATCTCGGAAGAAGCACCAATATCTGTAGCAACAGGAACCAAATCGGCAGCCATGTATTCAAGCACCGAATTAGAAACTCCTTCGCTATATTTTACAGTTGAACATAAAACTCCTACTTTGCATTTTCTCAGGTATTCTTCAACATTTGAAATGGCTCCCAGGAACTGGAATTTATTTAGGTTACCATTTGCTTCATTTCTAATTATCTCTTCGCACTTTTTTCTGTGTTTACCATCTCCTGCGTAGTAAACGGTATCAACTATTCCATCTGCAACCAGTTTGATAGCAGCTTTTGTAAAAGAAATGTGGTCTTTGTAATCGCTGAAATTAGCAACTTTGATAATGTTGAAATCCGGACTGTTTTCGTTTTCAAGAAACCTTGACTGATTTACAGCGTTGTATATCACAACACCATTTTTAACCCCATAACTTTTTAATCCTGCCAAAGAATTTGCCACCACCAAATCGGCTCTTTTTAGCATCGCATTTTTAGCTTTATTCTGCCATCCTTTCTCTGTGCCTGAATCGCGTATTGAACCATTGATGAATTTAACCCCTTTAAATAATGATGGAAAATAAACGTATAAAGAAGAGAGATAATCCCATGTATGAACAATTTGAGGTTTAAATTCTCTGAAACATTTCCATATCGATAAAAAGGGCTTGAATTTATTTTTATCCTTATCAAGTTCAACAAAGTAGTCTGATAACTCTTTCGCTTTTTCTGAATAAAATTGATTTTTGTTAAACGTAACAATACCTACTTTAAATAAATTACGATCAAGTCCTTTAAGGATTTCAATAAACTGTCGTTCTTTACCACCTGGTAAAAAGCCATCAATAACATAAAGGATATGTATCTTATTCTTTTTCAATACTGCAATTCTTATTTAACTATATACTTTAATGTACTCGTCAGCAATTTTACTCCATGCAAACTCCCCATCCTGACTGCCAGTTTTAATATTTTGTGTAAATTCTTCTATCATATTTGGTGTGTCAAGCATTAATTTCAGCTTTTCATAAATTGCATTTGCGTTTTTAGGAGGGACTAAAAATCCATTTTCATTATCTTTGATTACATCTTTAAAACCTCCTACATTAGTAGCAATTACAGGCTTGTTAAATACAAAAGCAGTCATTGCTACACCCGATTGAGTAGCATCTGTATAAGGACAAACAACAATTTTGCTGGCTTTTATTAGTTCAACCAACTCATCGCTTTGGATAAATTTATTGATAATCGTAAATGAGCTATCCTTCTCTATATCAGAAGTATTGAAGTAGAATTTTCCACTTCCGGCAATCACAGCTTTAATGGCCGGGTAGTCTTTTTTTAAACTCTGGATAGCTTCAATAAAGTACTCTATCCCTTTGTAAGGAGATATGCGTCCAAAAAACAAAATATCATGTTCTGGTGCATTGAAGTCTTCATTTTTGTAATGTTTGTAGATTTCAAGGATACCAAATGGGATAAAATGTATTTTGTTCTTTTTAGTTGGATACAATTCTAAAACTTCATTATAATCAGTTTTGTTTTGGATTACAATGGGACTTTTCGATTTAATAATGTATTTATTCAAGTTTCGTCCAACAACATTTTTGGCCTGCTCGCCTGTATGGTTTTCTAAATCGTGAATGGTGAAAACAAATTTCTTAAATGGCATAAATAGCTTCAATTGCAGTATCGACATATTTTTACCATTAAAATGGATGACGTCAAATTTTCGGAGAATTTTGGCGTATTTTCTTGAAAGTTCCCAGTTTGCAAGTGATTTTAGCTTTAGATTTTTATAAATGAAAAGATGCATTGGGAATTGCTCATTCACATAATCCTTTACTTCTTGTGAAAAAGATTTGTCAGCTGTTTTTTTGTTTTGAAGCCCGGTTGTAACATCAACATCTTCAAAGTCAATCACATTGTTTTTCCTTTTGTTTAACGAAAATGTAAAGAATAGCTCTACGTGTGCTTTTTCAGCAATCCATTTTGCCATTGGTATGGCACTGTCAGCATGTCCAAAACTTACTATTGCAACTTTCATAAATAGTTAATTAAAAGTATTTGCTCATTCTATCGTAAACAAATTCAGGATTTAAAGTATTCATGCAGTTTTTAACAAAGTCGCATGTTGATTTATAGCAAGCAATGCATTCAAGTTCCTCATTATAAATAACTTCGCCATCGTCAAATACTTCAAGCTCCCAGGGCGATGTTGGTCCAACAAGCACAATGGTTGTTTTATCTAAAGCAATACTCAGGTGCATGCCCAGGCTATCGGAAGTGAAAAATACATCGCAAAGGTTGATCAATGCAGCAAATTCTTTTATCGAATTTTTACATCCTGTATCAATAATTAAATCAGGAATTATTTCCTTGATTTTCTCGTTCATCTCAATTTCTTCGGGCCCGCCAAATAGCAAAATTCCATATTCAGGGTGCTTTTGTTTGATGAGTTTAATTAATTCAATGTAATTTTCAAAAATCCATTTTTTTAATTGCCAACGGGTTCCACCTCCGGTATTTATTCCAATAACTTTTTTAAATTGACCCAGGTTGTTTTCAGAACTTATTTTTTCTGCAAACGCTATGTTTTTCTGATCCAATTTAAATTGTGGCTTTTGAACCTTGGTATTTAGGCCACAAATTTTGAAAATATGATCCTGATAAGTACTTCTGTTTTCCTTTTTTAAATTGTCATTTACTCCCATTAGCCACCATTGGTGTGCCGCCTGGTTAACAGGAACCACTTTGCCATCTTTGTTACAAATAAAACCAAGTTGCTCTTTACAGTTTGATAAAGTAAGGATTGATGCACTTTGAGGGTCTGCATCAAGACAAATTCCAACATCAAACGATTCAGTTAAAAGATATTGCATAAAGTTGTCTTCAAGAGCCAACTTTCTATCAATAAAAGGGTTACCTTCCAATAAAAGAAAGGCATTTTTTTTGGTTATCCATGTAATTTCAGAAACAGGGTACTTTTCTTTAAGTGCCGGAAGAATCGAAGTAGTTCTAAGTACATCGCCAAGGGCATCTAATTTAACAATCAGTATTCTTATTCCAATAGGGCTGTAATCCTGACAGTTTTCACAAACCCTTCCATCATTTTTATGGAACTTGCAAGGTTTATAAGCTAAATAGTGTTTGCAATCGGTTTTAATTTGCATTGTTATTTTGATTTTTTAATTCGTTTGTCTGTATTTTAATAAAAAGTGTTTGTATTTTTCTTTTAATTCAGGATGGTTTTGCTCCCAAACAGAGCAAATCTGCTCATATATTTCTTTGTTGTGTACTTTCTTTCCTATATAAAAGTCTGCAAAAGATTTTGAGAAATTTGATTTGAACTTAAAAAGCGGGTCGCTTTGATCGTTACTATTTCCTCCTCCAAAATGAAAATACTTGGCTCCCTTTTCTTTGGCTAATTCAATGGCCTCATCCAGTATCAAATTGTTAGCTGCTAATTTCGAAAACTCCCTTACTCTACCAGATAAATGATAATGAGCATATTCGCCGTAAAGCATCAAAATCATTGAACAAATCTTATTTCCCTGATAATCAGCCTCTAAAAGTACCTGTTTGCCATTAAGTAAGGAGCTAAAGTTCTGGGCATATTTTTCGTTAAAATAGTAATATTCAGAGGCTCCAACTTCTTTCATAGTGGTAAGGTACATTTGATAGAAAGTACTGTACCCCTCTTCATCACTAGCTTTATTAACCTTTATCTTATTTTTTAAGGCTTTACGAATCATGTTTCTATTATTACCCGAATAGCTTTCCTTCCAACGAGTTTCTTTATCCGGAGAAAGATCCAACCAGACTGTTTTTCTGTCTTTGATAACTGTTAAGTGGTTTTCAGAAAATTTATGGTTTTCCAGCAAGGGGTGAAACCGTGTAAATTCAGCAATAATGTTCTCAGATTGGCAAAATTCGTCAAAGGCCTCGTAAAATTTGCGGATAAATGAATCCTTGTATGAACTACTGACTACACCATTGTAACCATATGCCCCCTGGATATCATAAAACGATTCGTTAAGCTGGAATCGTTTTGGGTCAATTAGGTTTTTTAAAAAGGGGTAAAGAGCAAGCCCCTCTTCATCTTGGTATACAAAACAAAAGGGGGCTCCATCGCCATACTCAAAATAAATTTTATAATAGTTGGGATGAAAATATATATCTTGTTGTTTAAGAGGGAGTTGTTTTATAAAGTCCTCCCATTCTATTAAATCGTTAATGTTTAATATCTGCCAACTCATTTTAATCTTTTATATTCAGAGGATAATACAGAAACAATCACAACATTGTGAAACTTGCCTAATTTGTATATTTCTTCCCTTAAAAGCATTTCTTTTACGAAACCAAATTTCATAAAGATAATTTCGGATACAATATGGTCTTCTAAATAGCCCGTATTCATTTTGTTTAATCCTAGTTCATAGAATCCATAATTAAAAACTTGTTCATAGGCATCCTGTGCTAGTTTTTGGTTTTGGTATTCTTGATCAATAGTAACACCGCCAATATAGGCCTTTCTGTTTCTTAGGTCAATGTTTATTAAAGAGGTATATCCTACCATTTTATCATTTTCTCTAAGGCAAATAGACCAATAAATAGCTTCTTTGTCATCCATCATTAATTTTTTTGCCCAGGCTTTGTCTCTTTCAAGTGAAATAAAAAATTTGTTTGCCATTACCCTTGAAAAGACTGTCTCGTTATTATGATATTCGTTTATTTTTTCAATATCTTCAGGTTCTAAAGCTCTTAGGTATGTTTTATAATCATTCATGATGTTTTATTTTGATTAGCTTTGTATGCTTGTTTCATTTCATCATATTCTCTTTTTAATAGAGAAACTTTTACTACATTATGGAATTTATTATTTTTGAAAACATCCTGCCTTGCTATTCCTTCCTCTTTAAATCCCATTTTTTTGAATATGCCTGCTGATACCTCATGCTCTTCGAGGTAATCTGTATAAAATTTGTTTATTCCTAATTCATCAAATGCAAACTCTAATATAAGTGCATTCGCAGCCATCGCGTATCCTTTTTTCCAATGCTCTTTACCAAGAGTTAACCCTCCCCAGCAAGCACTTTTATTTCTCCAGTTGATTTGTCGGATGCTGGAATAGCCAACCATTTCATTTGTTTCTTTATTGCATAGAGCAAAGTACATTTCTAGCCTATCGTTATGGATTTTTTCTTCCACCCAGGCTTTTTCTCTTACGCTTGATACAAAAATCTTATTGCCAACAAGCATATTAGAAATCTCTGGATCATTGCGCCATTTGTTGATTAGCTTGTAATCATCAATTTCTAAGGCACGTAAGTAAACAGATTGATTGTTTTTAAACATTTTGATTTAGTTTATGATATTTTTCTTACACTACTAGGTATATTAACTACCCTGTCTTCAAACCATTCAGCAGTTTCTAATGGTCCACACTGGGCGTTTTTAAACATTGCAGATTTATTCATCAATTGCCAAATTGGCCGGGTCATTACTTTGTTGCTATTGGTGAATTCCAAAAAAGCATCACGTTCATTTCTGTCTTTTAGTACAACAGCTTGCAGCCAATAATTGGCTACTGTGTTTTTTGGTTGTTCAAATAGTTGTATATCAGTGCTTTTGAAAAATTCCTGATAGTCGTTAAAAAGTTTTTTTTTGTCTGCCAGAAACTTGTCAAACATTTCGAGCTGTGCACAACCCAGTGCTGCGTTTAAGTTGGGCATTCGGTAATTATAGGCCACCAAATCATGTACGTAGTCCCACTTATGTGGAATTTTTCCAGTTGTTGTGATATGCTTTGCTCTTTTGGCAAGGTCTTCATCATCAGTAATAATCATACCTCCTCCACCAGTAGTCATGGTTTTATTTCCGTTGAAGCTAAGTATTCCCATCATGCCAAAAGTTCCGGTATGTTTCCCTTTAAATGTACTTCCCAAACTTTCAGCAGAATCTTCAATAAGAGCAATATTAAAGTTGTCGCAAATTTCTTTTATCTCATCTATTTTTGCAGGGTGGCCAAATGTGTGCATTGGAACAACTGCTTTGATTGCCCGTCCGCTTTTTTTGTTATAGCAAATGCCATCCTGTTTAATTTCTGCAAATTTGTTTAAAAAATCAGCAAGTTTTTCGGGCGACATTCCCATTGTTTCTTTATCCACATCAACAAAAACCGGATGTGCATTACAATAACTAATGGCATTTGCAGTTGCTACAAAAGTTAATGGTTGAGTGATAACTTCGTCATTAGTTTTTACTCCAGCAAGCAGAAGAGCAATGTGAAGAGCCGCTGTTCCATTTACTGTTGCAATGGCATATTTTGCTCCGGTATATGCGGCAATCATTTCTTCAAACTTGTCAACATACTTTCCAACACTTGATACGAAAGTTGAATCAATGCAATCAGCAACGTACTTTTTTTCATTTCCCCAGAAGCGCGGCTCATGTAGGGGTATGAACTCTTCGGTGTTAAATATTTTTTTTACGTAATTAACAAATTCCTGCATGTTTAGATAATTAGTTTAGTGAAAAATATGACAAATTATTTGCTAAATATTTTTATATTTTGCATCATCAGGGTCGTTCAGGAAGCCCTCTTTTACAATTTTTATTACATCAGCAATTCCATCAGGAACTGTTTTGGTAATTTTGTAATTTAGCTGATTGGTAATTTTATCAAAGTTAACCCTGTAATCCCTTGGGTCTTCATTTTTTTGTACGTACTTAATTTTTGTGTCAGGTAATTGTTTCTGAATTTCATCAACTATCATTTTCTTTTGATAGTTTTCATCAGTGTTACCTACATTAAATACTTCAAAAGCAACTTTTTCTTCTTCAGCATCTAAAACCGTCAATACACCTCGGGCCAAATCAACTACATGGCAATAAGGTCTCCAAAATTGCTCACCAAAGATAACTAACTCGCGATCCATGGCCAGTTCTTTAGTAAATTCATTTACCGTAAGGTCAAATCTGATTCTTGGGGATAGCCCGTAAACAGTTGAGAATCTGAGGTTTGTTGGTTTGCAGGCATTGCTTTTATCTTGTTCTAGCAAATAGTTTTCAACCGCTACTTTGGTCTCGGCATATAATGAAACTGGTGCAAGTTCTGATTCTTCATTTACAAATGCCCCAGCATCTTTCATTTTGCCATAATTGCTACAAGTAGAGGCAAAAACAAACCTTTTTACACCATTTTTATTGGCTATTTGATAAAAGTTCTTAGTGGCATCCAGATTAGTTGCCCTGGCCAAATCAGGTTCTTTAGCACAAGCTGGATCTCCAACAATCGCAGCAAGGTGCGCAACATAATCTATGCCTTGAACTGCTTTTTCAAGGTCTTCATTATTTCTTGTATCACCTTTATGAAACTCAAAATTTTCATCATTTAATAAATCAACAATAGCTTCTCCACCAAATCTTAAATTGTCAATTACTCTAACTTTATACCCTGATTGTAATAATAATCGAACAAGTACACTACCTATGTAACCTGCACCGCCACTAACTAGAACTTTTTTCATATGTATATCATTTAGGATATTGTTTTTATTAATATATAAAAGAGAGTTGCAATAATTTACAACAAATTACACTTGTTTTTTTTGCTCCTCAAAATATTTTTGATAAATCTCTTGGGCTTTTTTGTAATCCTCTTCCATTCCTATGTCAAGCCAATATTCGTACATCTCGTATTTGGCTACTGGTTTTTCTTTCTCAAGCATTGTGTTAATTAAAGTATCCATTCCATAGTACTCATTATCAGGAACAATATCAAAAATGCCAGGTTTCATTACATAGATACCGGCAAGTATTTTTGTAACAATGTCTTTCTTTTCTTCAATTCCGGTAACAAAATCACCCTCGTAGAAAATGTTTCCAAACCTGAAAGGGGTAACAAACATTTTTATCGAAACAATTAAATCTGCCGGGTTTTGATCGGCAAACTGATAAAGTTTTGTGTAATCCATGTCGGTTAAAATATCGCCATTCATAACCAAAAAGGGTTCAGTTAACTCTTTTTTGAGCAGTGTTAATGGACCAACAGTGCCTAAAGGCTTTTCTTCTTTACTAATGTTTAATTTAACCCCATATTGCGAACCATCACCAAAAAAGTTTTCGATGTATTGCGACTTATAGTTTGTGGCCAGAAATATTTCATCAAACCCATGTTTTTTTAGGTGTTCGATTTGTATTTCTAATACCGATTTTTCACCAATTGGTAATAATGGCTTTGGAATTATTTGTGTAAAAGGTCTGAGTCTTGTTCCAAGACCACCTGCAAGTATTACTGCTTTCATAACGTTGTGGTTTGTAATGTTTTATAAATGTTATAATAATATTTAGAAATAATGTCCCATCTACCATAATCTTGAAGCCTCTTTAAGTCCGGAACTTTTATTTTTTCGCCGTCCATGAATGAATCAAGTGCATCAACCCATTTCTGATAATCTGTTGTGGGAACTAATTTACCATATCCTCCTTCCTCAAAAAATTCCCATGCCAAACCTGTTTTTGTCAATATTACTGGCAACCCCATACGTGAGGCTTGAAATGGGGTAGCCGGACCTAAATCTTGTTCAGATGCTGAAAAAAACACATCTGCAGCTTGAAAATAATCTTTTAAAATATCATAATCTACATATCCAATAAAAATAATTTTATCTTTCAAACCTGTTTTTTCTACAAGATTATTTAAGTATTCTTCGTATTTTGCTGTACCACTTCCAGAAATATAGCAAATAAAATCTTGATTTTTAAGTTTTGACAAAACTTCAATCAACTTGTCAATTTGTTTAATTGGAATTAACCTTGAAGATGAAAAAATTACTTTTTTGTCAAATGGAATATTAAGTGATTCTCTTGCTTCTTTAATGGTTTTTTTTCTTTCCCACGAACTATAATCACTTCCAAAATTACCATGGTTTCGGTAAAATATTTTAGTGCCAAATTTTTTCTCGAAAAAATCTAATCCTTCTCTGACGCCAGGAATTAGAAATTTAATTTTTTTGTAGTATTTAAAAAGCTCCCATCTTTTCTTGTAGGCATTGAGTAGTTTAGCGGGATGAAATGTTTTTGGTATATCAAAAATTGCCCGACTATTGGTATAAAATTGTCCAACAATTGGTACTTTTTTATGAAATTTATTTAGAATTGGGATATTAATATTTCGAAGTCCCGCATTTATATGAAGTACAACAGGTTGATTCGAGTTAATTACTTTATCCAGTTCTGTCATTATAGTTTCTGAGTAAATGTCATCACTTTTATTAAACCCATGGGTAAGTTTAGCATCAACTGCTGGGAATAATTTATGTACAAGACCAGATTCAAAGGTGTGTTCATAAATCTTATCAGCACGCTGATCTGGTTGCCAAACTTCATAATCAATATCATCAGCAACTGATAAAGTATTGTTTCCAATAACATCATGCCAATCATAACCCCAAATACCTACCCAACTTCCATTAGAGGTATCCCAATTAACTTTAGGTCTTGGTCTTCCTCTATGTGCTTCGTATGCAGGAGGATGATTTACTATATTTATTACTTTTAACTTCATTTTTTTCCTTTAATTTCTCCAGAAATGTAGTTCTTCATTGCTTTTACATTAAATAATCCCAACACTTGCATAAGGTCTCCTTTATTCATCCATTTAAATAAAACGAAGCTTGTATAGGTAATTATTAAGTATATTGGTAAAAACGAAATACGCCATATCACCGTTTCAGAAAAATAATTGCTGAATAGATACCAGCTAATTAAATAATTAATAACCCCATAAAGAATAAACTTTACAGCCATTTTATTATTTATTACTTTGGTAGCCCTGGTTGAGAAGTACCTGTACACAACGCCTAATAAAACATTTGTGATTAATAGACTCCAGGCAACACCTACTGATCCCATGTTAAAAACATCTTCGTGAAGGAATAGGACAAGAATGCCAGCATAAATTGCCAGGTTTACAATTGAAATTATTGCAACCAGTTTAAATTTTCCAAGCCCTGTGATTACATTTCCGTAGGGTGTGTTGAATACAGTTAAAAAAAGCGCAACTGTAACAATTGCCATCACCTTAATCGATGGAATATACTGATCGCCTAAAAGCAGAAGAACAATATCTTCAGCATAAAGTGTTACAAGTATTACTGCCGGAAGGATGAATAAAAAACTAAATCGTTCAAATTTGAATATTTTTTCTTTGATATAGTTAAAGTCGCCTTTTGCTACTGCGGCAGAAAACATAGGGAAGAACAGCATGCTCATACTTCTGGAAATCAGTAGAATAAATCCTCCCACGCGAAAACCCGCAGTGTAATATCCAACTTGCTCGGAACCTGTAAATTCTTGCAGTAATACCTTGTCGATGGTATTTGTTAGGGTAGTGGCAGCACCAAGTACCAAAACAGGGGCTGCTATTTTCAGGTATTCTTTAGCCAGTTGTTTATCAAACTTGCCAATTTTGTATTTTTTAAAAAGGTAAATGTATAAAGGAAATACAAGTATTTCGGCAGCCAGGTTCCCAAACGCAAGTGCAATGGCTTTACCTCCTAATAAAACAATTACAACTCTGGAAACTTGATAGATAAAACCCTTTAGCATGTAAGGGATATCTTGTTTTGCCTGCTCTGTTTTTCCCGCAAAGGTAGATACAGCAATGCTTTGAAAATCCTTAAGCATAAGCATGCCCAAGGTGATAAACACTACATATTCATGAATTTCGCTTTCAAATTCTTTACCTAATACCAGTTTTTGAAAGAAAAAGTACCCTATAAAAGCCAGTAGGTACAGAAAAGACCCGCCAAGTTTGAGAACAACAAAGGTTCCCAGACATTTCTCAGAATCCCTTCCTTCAGAGATCATTTTTATGTGAGCCGTTCCAAGCCCAAGATCCGCAATAAAACCAAGCATTTGAACGTAAGCAAGTGCCCAGGCTACTGTGCCCATTACTGTTGGCCCTGCAACCCTGGCAACAACTATGCTTGCGGCAATTGTAAGAAATTGCACAAACATTTTAGAACCATAGCTTAGTATAAATTTTTGTTTTAGCATAAAGGTTTATTGCCTTACTTTTTTAAATCGTTCAGAAACATTTGTTTCAGTTGCTATTTCTATATGGACAGGGATTTTATAGGGTTCAAGTTTATCTTTACAAAACTTTCTAATTTTTCCTTTGATTGATGAAAGTTTTTCTTCTTCATTGAGAACAAGTTTAACAGCCACTACATTTCCCATAATTGGGTTTTTCTTGCCAAAAACGGCAGCTTCATTGATGTTGTCGATTTGCATTAACACCGATTCAACTTCGGCTGGAAAAACCTTTTGCCCGCCTACATTGATAATGTCATTTTCCCTTCCAAGAAATCGAATCCAGTCACCTTTTTGCTCCACCTTGTCGCCTGTGTCATACCATCCTTCATCATCAAAGGGTGAAGGTGCATTTAAATAGCCCAGGATGGAAGTTTTAGCTTTAATGAATAAAACATTATCAACTACTTTTGTTTTGTAATCTTCTCCGCCAACTTTAAGCCAAAGTGAGTCGTTACTTTCTGATTTTGTGCGCATTACACCAAGTTCAGTAAGCCCGTATGTTTGCTTTAAAGTGATGTCGGGAAACAGTTTATTGAATGCTTTAAGTGTTGATTCTGGCATCATTTCAGTGCCGTAGCTTACTACTTTTAACGATGAAATATCAAATTTCTCAAAAGCTTTGCTTATTAAAATAAGGTTGATGAAAGTTGGAGTAGTTGGCAACAATTCAATTTTGTATTTTTCTACAAACTCACATACTTCTTCAGCAGATCTTACACTTGGTACTCCAATTACGCCTACATTTGAAAGGATGTATAACAAAGTATTGATTCCACCCCAGTGATCAAATAATAAGAATGTAATTGTTCTTAAAGTGGCTCGCTGCACTTTAAATTTGTTAAGCAAATGGGTGAAGTCATGCAAGGCAGCCTTTGGCTTACCAGTTGACCCTGAGCTAAATACAATTACTCCCGGGTGCTCCCGATCTCTAATTACTTGTGTTAATTCGTGTGTTGCCTTGTTTCCTGTAGAAGTAAAATCGTATCCACCTTCTTTTTTGAATTTGATATAGTGTTCAACTTCGGCACTTTCTATTTTTTCGTCAATATCTTTATTGGCAAAGCTAAAAGGAACAAAAATATTGGCGTTTTCAATTAGCGCAAGCATTAGTCCTATTGAGTCAGGATTATAGTCTGCACGAACTCCTACAACAGCTCCTTTAGGTGCATTTTTTTTTAAAAAATCAAGCCAGTAATTGTATTTTTCTAATAAATCGCTGTAAGTATACCTTGTGTTGTTCCAAATAACAGCTTCGCTGTCCAGATTATTTTTAAATCTATCTATAATAAAATCAATAAACATTATATTCCTCCTAAATAAACTGTTTGACCTGTTACTAAATCGCTTTCGTCCTGTAAGAAAAAATCAATGGTGTTACAAACATCTTTTGCATGCCCATAACGATGAATTGCCTGACGCTGTAATAGTTTGTCCAATTTTTCCTTGGGGACATTTTTAATCAGGTCTGTTTGCACTGCTGGAGGCGCTACAGTGTTAATTGTAATACCATAATCAGCATATTCTCGCGCCATTGATTCTGCCATAACAGTTACGGCAGCTTTTGATGCAGCATAAACAGCTTCACCTTCTAATTTAAACGGAACAGCAAAGGTGGTCAGGTTCACCATGCGGCCAAACTTTTTTTTCGACATGATTTTACCTACTTCTCTCATAAAGAGAAAAGAGCCAAAAACGTTAGTTCTGAATATTTTTTCAACTACACTTAATGGGGTTAAAAAACTGTGGTTCATTGAAGCAACTCCTGCATTATTAATCAGGTAGTCAATTTTACCATGTTTTTTTGCAATACCTGCAACAAACTTTTTTACAGCTTTTTCATCTGCAACATCAAGTTGTTGATATTCGTAATTGGGATGTTCAAGATCTGATTCTCCTCTTGAGCAACCGATCACCTGAAATCCTTTTTCAAGGTAATATTCAGCCATATATTTGCCGATTCCTTTTCGGGAACCGGTTACAATCATTACTTTTTTATCCATATTATCCTACTAATTCTTTGATGTAATCAGTTAATGATTCGACTGTTCTAAAAGGGCTATTTCGTTGCGACATTGCTTTTTCAGAAGTTAGGGTAACTTCAATGTCATTGTCGGCCAATGCACCCTCAATATCAACAATAAGGTTTACTAAACCCATTGAATCAACTACAGCATCGTTTCCTAAAAGAACAGTTTCATTGCTCACTGCAACTGTTTCGTCATCTAAAATCTCTTTTACTGCATCAATAACAAGATCAGCTATTTGATTTTTTTCCATCTTCTTCTTTAATTTTAATAGTTATTGTTTTAGTTCTTAAGTTTTGCCAATGCTTTTTCGCGCAATTGGCTTGTTACTTTTGCCGGATTGCCTTCGGCCAGGCTTCCACTTGGGAAAGTGCCTTTA
The DNA here is from genome assembly GCA_050291445.1 of Bacteroidales bacterium. Classification (GTDB taxonomy): domain Bacteria; phylum Bacteroidota; class Bacteroidia; order Bacteroidales; family NBLH01; genus NBLH01. The sequence continues at coordinate 43,938 of JBNKJW010000201.1, forward strand.
ACAAGACTTCTGGCTCCTATTAGTGTAAACTCTTTTAACCTGGTTCCATATAAAATGGTGCAGTCTAAACCAATAAAACAGTTTTCATCAATAATGATTTTATCTGTTTTAAACGGAAATAATTTCTTTAAGGGAACATCTCCTACGTGCCAATGTGTAAGAAAACTAACTCCAGGACCAACACCGGTATAATCACCAATAATAACTTCATCCATTAAGTCGATGTAAGTATTGGCACCTATACTTATTCCTTTACCCAACTGAAGGTTTTTATAACTTCCTTTTGGATTATCAATAAATAAGGGAGATTTGAATACACACCCTTCACCGATTTTAGCACCATTTTTTTTCAAAATTGGGATAATTGCCCTGTTGTCAACTGTTTGTAAATAGACATTGGCATTGGCAAAGCCATAAAGTTTTTTCCTGATTTGAAAAGTTATTACTTTCCATTTTATATAAATATTACTTATTACTTTTTTTAATCCCATTTATCTGATAAAATGCTTTCGTGTGAATTTTTTGTTTTTGAAGCCCCATTTAAGTCCAGAGAAGAAACCCATCCAAATACTCCAGGCTGTTTTTAGTCTTAACTTTTTAATTCTTACTAAAGAATCTCTAAGAACATCCATTTTAAAATGGGCCCAGAAATATTTTCTGAAAAAATCAGGGGATTTATGTTTAAGAATAACCAACATTGGATTTCTAGCATTATAGTATGCTTTAAAGGCTGATTGCTTCCCGATAGTCATACTTTCTTTATGCCAAATTTTAGCATAGGGAGTATACATAATTTTATATCCTTTGCTTTTGGCTCTTGCCTGCCAATCATACTCTTCTGATTGAAACTGAAAGGTTTCATCATAGCCTCCAGTTTCATTGTACAAATTTTTACTAACCAAAGTGAAAATATCATCAGCAAAATACCGCTCTTCTACCTTGTCATACTGCCCTTTATCTATCTCCTTACTACCAATATGCCCGCCATTCCAGTATAAAGGGTGTGATTTTTTACCAACAGTTTGTAATATTTCTGGTTCATCGAAATAATATGCTTTCCCTGTTACAAAGCCAATCATCTTATCAGTTCTAGCAACTTTTACTAGTTCTGATATAACTTTTGAATCAACCTTAACGTCATTATTTGTAACAACAACATAGTCAACGCCTTCTTGTTTGTTGAAGGCCCAGTCAAGTCCAAAATTAAACCCCCCGGAATATCCTCTGTTCTTTTCAAGACGTATAAGATTTACCTTTGGGAAATTTTCTTCCACATATTCCTTTGTTCCATCAGTAGAACCATTATCAATTACAGCTACACTGAAATTAGGATAATCATTTGAGAGGTAACTGGATATTGAATCATCAAGCAAATATTTGCCGTTATAACTTAATATAAGAACTATTACTTTAGGCTCATTCATTTTTTCTTTTTCTCCAAATTGGTTGAATATATTTATTCGAAAGTTCAATATTTACGTCTTGTTCTTTAAGTTTATCTGGTGAAACTTTTTTAGTGAAACCATAATCTTCAAAAACAGGATCCGATTTATATTCTATGCCCGAATATTCACATTTTTGAACAACTGAATCTTTTACAGGAGGATCAAAAATATATTTAGCATGATAAGTTGGATTATTGTTCTTTTTCAAATAAAAATTTATGTTAGGATTATTTTCACCCTCACTACTAACTGGTACATCATATTTTTGAAGAGATTTTTTTTGTGCTGTTTTTTTACCTGTAAAAAAACAATGCATGTTTTCATCTTCCTTTAATGCAATAACTATTGATTGAGCGCCAATTTTATTAAGCCAGCTACTTTCAAATTTATTAGAGAACCAATACCCAAAAGTGCCTGGTTTAACGTTTTTACCGGAGAACTCTCCAGCTTCAGTAAAACTATACATTAAATCAGCACTACTGCATCTTAAAATTTTGAACCCAGCCTCTTTTATAAACCTTTTTAGTGTTTTAGGTCTATATTCGTATTGAAAAAAAGGAGGTTTAACTATTTTTTTACCAATAAGTTTTTTAATTAAATTCTTGATTTTTCTTTTGGTATTTCTTATATATATAAACCACGAAATTGAAGGCACTGAAATGATAGCAATGCCACCTGGTCTTAACACTCTATATGCTTCCTTAAGTGGTTCATGTGGGCCATTAATAAAATGTTCAAGAACTCCAAAAGATAAATAACCGCTTAAACTATTATCTTCGTATGGCATGTTTAAGATATCCGCTTCCATGAATTTGGTGTCAAAGCCATTTTCTTTCTTCCATTGATTAAGATATTCAATTGTGGGTTTTGAAAAGTCTACCCCCTCGGCATCTATTCCCATTCTGGATAGATAAAAATTATATCTGCCAAGTCCACATCCTGCTTCAATAACTTTACCATGTCTTGGAGTATATTTCAATATCCATGGTCGTAAACCATAGAAATCCCACATTTGAATTTCAGATAATGGTGTTAGTCCTCCCCAGAAGTCATTCCAGACATCTTTTTTTTGACCAATATCAGTGTTCATACTAGAAAGATTTTAGAGCATCAATAATATAATCAATTTCTTCATTGGTTAAATCCGCATGCAGAGGCAATGTAATAAACTTATTATGTTCATTTTCTACGTATTTGCAATCATTTTTATAAGGGGCAAATAATGGTTGCAAGCTTAGTGGTGTATAATGGCAACCTGTTGCAATACCTTTGGATTTAAGGTAAATCATTAATTCGTCTCTTTTATCAGCTCTAACCCCAAACATTTGATAAAAATATTTTTCTGGCTCATAGGGCAGTAATGGCGCAATACCATCAATATCTTTTATGCCATCCATATATCTACGGATTAATTCTGAACGCCATTGGTTCATTTTAGGCAGTTTTTTTAATTGTACAAGACCAATAGATGCAGATAAGTCGTTCATGTTATACTTATACCCCAATAGGTTTATTTCGTAAAACCAATGCATTGCATCTCTATTAGCATCAACATAGCTTTGAGCTGTTTTCCAATTATCTTTATCTATACCTACCCACCTGTATGCTTTAATGTCTTTTAGTAGTTCTGGGTCATTTGAGCAAATCATCCCTCCATCACCAGTTGTCATACATTTTTTTTCTTCAAAACTAAAACACCCAATATCTCCCCAGGCTCCAAGCATTTTTCCTTTATATTTTACTCCAGCAGCATGTGCACAATCTTCAATCACTCTAAGATTTTTGTCTTTTGCCCATGGTACTAACTCTTCCATTGGAACCGGGTGTCCGCAATAATGAACAGGTATAACAGCAACACAGTCTTCGTCATATTTCTTTTTTAGATCTTCCATATCAATACCCAATGTTATTGGATCCGAATCAACGAATACAGGAATTAATCTATTGTACAATATTGCTGAGGCAGTTGCAGAAAAGGTGAGTGAAGGAACCAATACTTTTTTACCTTCAGGAAAATTGAACGATTTCAATGCAAGATGAAGTGCAGCTGTTGCAGAGTTCAAGCCAATAGCTATCTCACAACCAATATATTCTGCCCATTGTTTTTCAAATTCTGAAACTTTTGGTCCTAGTCCTATCCATGAACGATCAAAGGATTCTTTTATACTAGCCAATTCTTCCTCACCTACAGATGGTTTAAAAAGTCTTATATTCATAGTATTTTTTGTTAAATTTCAACAGATGTGTGTTTTTCTTTAAATTCTTGTAAACTTAGATTTTTCAGATCTTTTTCAGATAGAATAGGAGCCTTAACAGGCCATTCTATATTTATGTCAGGATCATTCCAAATAATTCCGCATTCGTACTCTGGTGCATAGTAATTGTCAACTTTATAAACAACTTCACAATCATCAGTTAATGTACAAAAACCATGGGCAAAACCTCTCGGGATTAATGCGCAGTTATATCTATCATCAGACAATAATACAGAATCCCATTGACCAAAAGTAGGAGAGTCTTTTCTGAGATCGACAAAAACATCTAAAACTGTGCCGCGTATGGCTCTAATTAACTTAGTTTCAGCATAAGGAGGCATTTGGAAATGTAATCCCCTTATAATGCCTTTGTTTAGGGATCTGCTATGATTTTCCTGCACCCATTTTCTATCCAGGTTATTTTCAGTAAAAATCTTATCATCAAAAGTTCTCATGAAAAAACCCCTTGAATCTTTGATAGTTTTCAATTTTATTTCAAAGGCACCTTTTAGTTTTTTTTCTATAAATTCCATAATCTAAAGCCAGTATAAGTTATTATCAATTTTTTTGTTGTCGATTAAATACATAAGTTGTTTTAATCGAATAAAAGGTTTGCTGTTAAAAGTATCCATATCTAAATTATACTTTTTGTAGCTTTCATAAATTTCTTCAATTCCTTTTTTTAAGGTCCATTTAGGCTGAAAGTTGGGCAATTTATTTTCAATTTTATCAAAATTCACTCTATATGATCTTGAATCGCTGCCATGTTCGCCTGTAATAACAACCTTGCAATTAGGAACAACCTCACCAACAAGTTTTGCAATATCTTTTACTTGAAAATTTTCAGAGTTTTGACCTACATTATAGGATTCTTTATTAACTGTTTCCTTAGGAGCTTCAATAACTGCGATAAATGCTCGGGCAATATCTTCGGCATGAACCAAAGGGCGCCATGGGGAACCATCGCTCATTATCTTAATTTGACCAGTTGTAACTGCCCAGGCAACCAAATTATTAACAACTAAATCGGCTCTTAATTTAGGTGAAATTCCATAAGCTGTTGAGTTTCTAAGAAAAGTCACTGCAAAATCATCGGTTGCTAAAGGAACTATATCTCTTTCGGAATATACTTTTGATTTAGCATATGCTGTAACTGGGTTGAAATCAGCAGTTTCGTTAAGGGCAACATCACCATCAGCTATTCCATAAAGGCTACAAGAAGATGAGTAAATATATTTTTCTACACCTACTTTTTTTGCCAATTTGGCTATTTCAACAGATGCTAAATGGTTGATGTCAAAAGTTAGTTGTTCATCTAAATCGCCCATTGGGTCGTTTGATAATGCGGCCAAATGGCAGATTGCATAGGCGCCTTTAAGATCTTCTTCAGTAATATTTCTTGTATCTTTTATTATCTCTTTAAAGCCAGCCTCTGGTTTGTACAGTTCACAATCTTCGCCAAAGTATTTGGTGTCAATTCCAACAACCTCATACCCTTTTTCAACAAGCATAGGTGCTAATAACGATCCAATAAAACCATTATGTCCGGTAACTATTATTTTTTTCATAAATTATTTAGTATTTTGTTTTCGTATTGATTATTAATTATTAATAAAGGATATTATTACCAAACTTTCCATTTCGCTTCTCCAGCAACCCAAAGTTTATTCAAATGGTTTAAGTCCCTAACGGTATCAGCACACTCCCAGAAACCTTCATGTTTGTATGTCATTACCTCACCTTTTGCAGCAATTTCTTCTAGTGGTCCAAATTCAAAATCGCAATCTTTATCGGGTCTCAAGTACTCAAGTATTTTTTTATCAAAAACCATATAACCTCCATTAATAAGTCCTTTTGATGTTTGAGGTTTTTCTTCAAAGGATAGAACTTTGCCGTCTTTCTGAATTATTTCGCCAAACATTGATGGAGGCCTTACACCAGAGATAGTTACCAATTTGCCATGACTTTTATGGTATTCCACTAATTTATTGATATCAATATCTGCAACACCATCACCATAAGTTAACATGTTTACATCATCAAGGTAATCTTCAAGTCGTTTAATTCGTCCACCTTTAAGAGTGTCTACTCCAGTGTCAATTAAACTAACATTCCAGTCATCAGCACTATAGCTATGATATTCAACATCTCCTGATTTTGTATTGATTGTGAAATCATTGTTATGACTTTTAATATTGTAAAAATAGTCCTTTATTTTATTGCCTTTATAACCAAGAGCAATAACAAAGTCTTTAAAACCATAAGCAGCATATATTTTCATAATATGCCAGATGATTGGTCGGCCACCAACATCAATCATAGGTTTGGGTATTAGCTCTGAAAGAGAGCCGAGTCTTGAGCCATAGCCACCTGCGAGAATTACTACTTTCATTTAGTGAGTTTTAACTAGGTTTATAATATATTAGTTTATTTTCGGACGGGAAATTAGAAACAATTTCGATACATATTTTAATTATGTTATGTAAGAAGTGAAATCTTTGATAAATGGTTACAATTATTGTTTAAATTTAAAACTTGATGTTGCATATAGGCTATCAAATTTCACAAATTCATGAAAAATTGTTTGCGCATTACAGAAATCTTATTCTAGTGCAAAAGTACTCATATACATCCTGGTTTAACCCTGATAGCGAGTATAGTAAGCCTTCTAATTTTTATGGGTAAACTTTTGAATTGTAATGAAAAATTTTGTTATTCTGAGTCTGTTTCCTGGAGTTCATTTCTTTCTTGAAGTTCAAGTACAAGATCTCCGGTTGCAAAAACAATAGAAACAAAAAACACTTTTTCCGGGTAAAAAGAGAAGAAGTCCCAGGTGAAAAAATAGCCAGTTAGAATTCCTCCAAAGCCAAGCATTAGAGAGATAAAGATATTTTTATCTGTTTGGTCGAAGTAGTCATTCTTACGCAACCTATTTAGGTGGTAGACATATCTAAACATAAAAAACAGGAAAATTGGAAACCCAACAATTCCATATATCAGAATAGTATTTACAAACCCAACATCGTTACTGTAGTACATTTTCATGTACTTTGATAATCCTATACCTAGTATGGGGCTGTATTCTAGTCCTTTAAGAACTTTTGGTATGTCGTTTTCAATTCTATCTGCAAAAGTTCCTTGTTTTAGATTCCCTGAGGAGGCCATTTTACCAAGTTCAAAATACCTTTTGTTGATATTGTCTACAAATTCTTGTTCAATAAATCCAGATGAGAAAAGAACAATCACCAGTATTGTGCCTATTGTACCTACTTGAATTGCAAATTTCAAACCTTTTGCCGAAAGTGCAATATAGCCCAGTATGGCAAAAACACCTATTATCATCCAAGATCGGGTTGCAGATAAGAAGAAGCTTGCAATTGGCAGAAATATTGCCAGGTTGGAAAAACCCGGGAAGATTTCGTACTTTTTACCATTGTTAATTTGGAAACCAAAAATCAGGGTGTAAAAAACAATCAGTATTCCTTGTACAACAGCCCTTATATCCCCGGAAATACTGTTTTTTACAAAAACACCAATCATGGAGGGATCGAGCAACGAAATAAACCTGCTTCCCTCGTTAATTACATAAAGTTGATCAAAAACTATCAACATGGTATATGGTATCATCAGGTACCCAAATTTTAATATTTCCTCTTTATCCCTAACCAACCTCAGATATGAAAATATAATTCCATAAAAGAAAAATGAACGCAATGTATTAATGAATGGTTTTAGCTCTGTACCAAGTAAAAAACTTATTGGAATTGAAACAAGGAACAAATAGCCCAGAAAAAACTCCAAAGGTTTATTTAAAAAGAATTTAACTTTTGCATTTTCCCTAAAAGCCTTAAAAATGGAAATAAATAGGAATAAATCCATTGGAGTAAAGCTAAACTTAGGGATAATAGAATAAAAAGGTAGCCTGAAAATGGCATCTTGCGTACGATTAACAAAAAGGCTAGCCGGAGCATTAATTAAAAGGAAAAAATAAGCAAACCAAAAGTAATCTTTTTTTGAGCGAAAAGCCAGAATTAGCGGAATCAGAAAGAAAAGATCCCGAATTGTTGGACCAGTAAAATAAACAGCAAATACTGACCCCAGAAACAGAGCTGACATCTGAACAAAATCGGTAAGTACTTCTGATTTAAATGAGTTTTCTTTCATTATTGCTGTGTCCGTTAATCAACGCAAGATATTACAATATGATTTTTGCCAAAGCAAAAAGTTGATTGTTAGTGATAATTAATTGATTGGTATTGTAGATGTTGTTATTAATCTACATTTTAACATTGAAATACTCAATATACCAGTCAATAAAATTACTGATTCCTACTTTAATTGGAGTAGCTGGTTTATAATCCAGGTTTTTTACCAAATCTTCAACATCTGCAGATGTCATAGGTACATCACCCTGCTGCATAGGCAATAATTTTTTTTCTGCCTTTCTGCCAAGTTTATTTTCAATTTCTGTAATAAAGTCCATTAGTTTGACAGGGTTGTTATTACCAATATTGTAAATTTTATAAGGAGCTTTTGATGAAGAAGGATCCGGAGAAACACCAGTCCATTCTTTGTTCCCACCTGGTTTGTTGTCAATAACCCTAACAATACCTTCAACAATGTCGTCAATATAGGTAAAGTCACGAACCATATTCCCATGATTGAATACATTAATTGGTTCGTTATTAAGAATTGCTTTGGTAAATAAGAAAAGAGCCATGTCTGGTCTTCCCCATGGACCATAAACTGTGAAAAAGCGCAGACCTGTTGTTGGTAAGGCATAAAGGTGGCTGTAGGTATGTGCCATTAATTCATTGCTTTTTTTACTGGCTGCATACAAGCTAATAGGATGATCTACATTTTGATGTGTTGACAATGGCATTTTTTCATTCAAGCCATATACGCTTGAGCTACTTGCATAGGCCAAATGTTGCACTTTATTATGTCTACAAGCTTCTAGTATGTTTATAAAACCAATTATGTTACTTTCAATGTAGGCATAGGGGTTGGTGATACTATACCTGACTCCGGCCTGGGCTGCCAGATTGCAAACAGCATCAAATTTTTCTGTTTCAAAAAGCTGATCTAATTTTTCTTTGTCCTCAAGTTGAAGTTTGTAAAAATGATAATTTGGATATTTTCCGCTTTTTGTTTTTTTACCATATTCAATGGATTCTTTTTTAATTCCTTTTAGTTGTAGCCTGCTATATTTAACATTTACATCGTAATAGTCATTAATACAATCCAAGCCAATTACTTCTTCACCTCTGTTGATTAAATACTGCGACAGGTGAAAACCTATAAACCCTGCAGTTCCTGTGATCAAAATCTTCATGTTTGTCTTTTAATTAGATTATTTGTTTAATGATTAAGTGTAAGTGTTTGATTGTGAAATCATTGTGTCTTGATTTCTGTGTTCAACCCTCACCAAATTCAGACTTTAAAAGTAATTCAAAATAGAAGGTAAAAAGAAAAATAAAATACTTTTTGATGAATGATTGCCTGTCTTATTTCAACTTTTCAATTCATAGCATAAGCTTTACAAAAATAGGGATTGTAAATATCCAAAGTGGCAGGAAATGAGAGGAACAGAATTTTTTGTAATAAATTATTCCATAAATTTGACACGGGAAATGAAACTAAACAACTATAAAACAATACCACTAAACATGAAAAATGTAATTTTATTAGCATGCTTTCTTGTGAGTGTAATCGCTCATTCTCAGAGTATTAGTCCAGAGTCTGTTTTTGCCGCCACTGACAATTTAAGTAATGCGCATGCACAAATTAGCTGGACCCTAGGTGATTTTCAGACGCAAACATACAACAAAAATGGTGTTATTTTAACACAGGGATTTCTTCAAGCCAATTTGGTAATAACAGGTGTTACTGATATTAAAGATAATGATCTTATTGATCTAAGAGTTTTTCCAAACCCTGTTTCCGATTTACTAAATTTAAAATTCACTGCAACCAAAAAGGTGTCTATTATGTTCTATTTATACAATTTAAATGGTAGCTTAATTTATTCAAAAAAGGCAGATGCAAGTAATTTTTCTGAAACTGTTGATTTTACATTGTTTGAAAGTGGCGTCTATATTTTAAAGGCTGTTTCGGATGATGGCAGTTTTGCAAAAACATTTAAACTATTTTACGAAAACTAAGTTATAAAACTATCTTATTATTAAACACTTTACCAAAAACTAAATATCCATTTGATATGAAAAAAGTAATATTCTTAACCTATTTTATTCTCATGCTGGTAATAGCCCATGCACAAACTCCAAACTCATTTAAGTACCAGGCAGTTGTAAGAGATGCATCAGGAGCATTGCTTGATAATATGAAGGTTGGTTTAAGATTGAGTATTTTGCAAGGTTCTGGGACTGGAGCTTCTGTTTATACTATGGAAATTCAGGAATCAACAAATGAATACGGAATGCTTTCTGTAGATATTGGAGGCATAGAAAGCATAGATTGGGGTGCAAGTAGATATTATTTGCAAGTAGATATTGATGTAACTGGAGGAACTGATTATAAATTTATGGGGACATCCCAAATATTAGCAGTACCTTATGCTTTGTATGCTTTAAACGTCAAAAATGCCGATGATGCTGATGCAGATCCAGCTAATGAGTTGCAAACAATATCAAAAAGTGGAAGTGTTGTAACTCTTTCAAATTCAGGAGGTTCGTTTGTGGATGCAACAGATGATGCTGATGCTGATCCGACAAATGAAATTCAGGATCTTCAATTGGATAATAACGTATTAACAATCACTAATAATCCAAATTCAAATCCAATTAATTTATCTGCTTATCAAGGGGTTAATACCGATGAACAAACTCTTTCAACCAATATAGTTGGAAGTACCGTTGAATTAACAATTGGGGGCGGAACTGGAGGCAATACTGTTTCGTTTCAACTGCCTAGTGATTTTGTAAGTAGGGCTAGCGGGGGTACTTTTTCCGGACCCATTTATGCGTCAAATCTTTTAGGCGTAAATACTGGAGATATGTCTGCACAAGATATTGTGGATGCCTATCAAGACCAATACCCTTACTTTTTGCTACCTGAAGACCGGACAAATCTTAACAGGCTTTCATTGGCGGGGGTATTTACACTTTCTGGAACCAGCCCTGTTCAATTTACTTCATCTGGTTCTACCAACCTGTCTTTGCCAAATAGTGGGACACTTGCAACTCAGGAATATGTAAGTCAAAGCATAAATACCAGCAACTCTTTGGCAACAGGAAGTGTCTGGGTTGGGGTTGGAAATGTTGCCACACCACTGATTGCTTCAGGTGCAGGACAGGTTTTAATAGGTAATGGTTCAGGTCTGGCATCGTTAGCTATTACAGGTGATGCTTCTTTATCCTCTTCAGGAGAACTGATACTTGATCCTTCTGGGGTGTCAGCTGGTCAGTATTTTCAAACCACCGTTAATGCAAAAGGATTGGTGACAGGAGGGTTTAATCCAACCACCCTTTCTGGTTTTGGTATACAAGATGGGATGAGTAACCAATTGTTAACAGGACGTATTTGGATTGGAGAAGGGGGTGTTGCAACTCCCTTGGATGTGAGGGGGAATGGACAGATTCTGATTGGAAATGGATCGACACTTGCCATGCAGACAATTGATGGCGATGTTACTATAGACAATACAGGAAATGCTTTAGTAAGTTCTATTGGCGGAATGGCTATAGATCTTGCTGCCGCATTTACAACAACTACTGATTTCATTATTTTAAATGCAGATAATGCCGGTTCAAACGTGACCCTTCCTGCAAGCGGGATATTGGCTAATCAAACATATGTTGACAGTCAGATAGACAATAATTTTTTGCTAAGTGATGGTTTTATTTTTGTTGGTAATGCTTCTGGTAATGCTGTTGGTGTTGAATTGCAAGGTGATGCTACCATTACAAACGATGGCACATTAACAATACAAAGTATTGATGGAGTTACAGTTTCTTCTACTTCAGTAAATAATTGGAACACTGCATTTGGCTGGGGAGATCATTCCACTGTAGGTTATGTTGAAACAGAATTGGATCCGGTATTCACAGCATCTCCAGCAAATGGAATTACTGGGGATAATATAAATAATTGGAACACTGCATTTGGCTGGGGAGATCATTCCACTGTAGGTTATGTTGAAACAGAATTGGATCCGGTATTCACAGCATCTCCAGCAAATGTAATTACTGGGGATAATATAACTAATTGGACTACTGCATTTGGTTGGGGAGATCATGGTGCCGCTGGTTATTTAACAGCAACTACAGGAGTTAGTTCCATTGCTGGAACAACAAATGAGATAGAAGTATCAGGTTCTGTTGGAAGTGTAACAATTTCTTTACCACCAACATTGGCTAATTTAACTTCAGTTACAGCTACTACATTTATAGGTGATTTAAACGGAAACGCAACAACAGCATCAGGTGTGGCTGCTGGTAATGTAACAGGAAATACATTGGCGGCCAATGTAACAAGTTCCTCACTTACAGAGGTTGGAACTATAACTACTGGTACATGGAATGCTGGCAATGTTACCACTACTGGAACAATAACAGGAGGTACTATTGTTCGTTCCGGAGGGACATCCGCTCAGTTTTTAAAGGCTGATGGTTCAATAGATAATAATACCTATTTGACAAATGTAGCAGGGGTTTCTGAGGAATTTACAGCTTCAGCTGCCCAGGTTAATTACACGCTCGGATCAGTACCTTCTGGCGATGTTGTAATATATACTAATGGTATTAGAATGGCGCTCAGTGATTACTCAGTAGTTGGACAGGAAGTAACCTTTACGCCATCACTTGGTGGAGGAGAAAGAATACAAGTCGATTATGTTACAAACACTCCATAGTATTTTATTGTAAATAGGTTTTCTAAACATAGTTTAAGTAATTATTAAAGCAGGACAAACAGTAATGAAAATTATTAAACTAAATCAAAAGTCGCTTCTATTTTTAATATTGCCACTGTCAATATTGATTACAACCTGTGAACCACTTGATTTAAAAAGAGTAATGGATACTACCACTGACAATATTGAGATTTCAGGAACCTCAGTAATTGCGCATGGTACTTTATTAGATATTGGTGATGCAGTGATAGTTGAGCATGGCCATTGTTGGTCAATAAGTCCTGAGCCCTTTGCCGATGATTCTGTTAATTCTTCAAGTACTCAACTGGGAAGCAAGGAAGAGGCTGGCGAATTTACAAGTTTACTGTATGGTGTTATTCCTGGGCAAACGCATTACATCCGAAGTTATATTTACGATGGCACCAACTATACTTATGGGAAAGAACTTAGTTTTGAAATAACAGCTGATGATATGGAGTTTAACTCTGTAGATATACAAGAATTGGATGAAATTGGTTCTATTCTGGTTACATCATCTACCAATGGGATTGGTTCCGTTAATTTTAGCAAGCATGGCCATTGTTGGTCACAAACAGATCCTCCTACAATAGATGATGTTGGAGTAACAGCGTTCGGTGAATTTAATGCTGATACATCTTTTACCAGCCAAATCAATAACCTGAATATGGGGGTTTATTACATAAGGGGCTACCTTGAAGCTGAAGGGGTTGTAATATACACAAATACAGAGGTTTATGTGTCCAAGATTCAGGTTGAAACCGGTACTGTTAACATCAACTCTAACAACACAATTGTTGCAGCTGGGGAAATAAAAAGTCTGGGAATAAACACAATTGTTGATCATGGACATTGTTGGTCTACCCTCACCTCAAACCCCAATATTAATAACGAGTATAATTCATTAGGCTCAACAGGGAATCTTGGTGAATTTAATAGTAATATTGATGGGCTTATACCCAACCGAACATATTATATAAGGGCTTATGCATTTGATGGTTCTAAATATTATTATGGCAAAATTCGGAATTTTAGAACAAATCCGTCTAATAAATAAGACGTCTTCTCTTCGTAATAGTATATCATCTTTTAATTTTATTATTGGTACCAAAAAAGTTAAGGAATAAAACAAATGAAACTTGACCAAATTATTAAAAAAACACTAATTATAAATTTCTTATTTCTAGCAAGTTCTGCTTGTGGGCAGTTTAAGTCACACATACAGGTGGTAGTTGATGAAGCTAAGTATAAGAATGGCAATTTCATTGTCAAGTACAATATTAATAATGCCAAAAAAAATGATCGTGTCCGTGTTTGGATTGATGTTTTTAATTCAAAAAAGGATACTATTAGAGCCCGGAGTTGGAAAGGTGATGTAAATAGGTTTGTTGCTGGTGGTGGTGAAAAAGTCGCTATTTGGAATGTTTTTGCAGATGAGTTTGACATTATAGACTCACTGACAATTAAAGTTTCAGCAACAGTTGAAAACCGGTTTTATCTTGATGACCCTTTAATACTTTCTACTGTTTATCCAGGATGGGGTGATTACCGTATCAAACAAAAGAAGCCCTATTGGATTTATGGTGCATTAGGGTATTCTTTTTTAGGTGGAGCTGTTGCATCTTATTTTTCTGCCTCGAATAATTATAATAATTATCTTAATGCAGGAACTATTTCCGACAAAAACAATTATTACAACAAAGCTGTAATGAACCGGAACCTGAGTTATGTTTTCCTGGGGGCGGCAGGTGTGATGTGGGCGGTTGATTATTTTGGACTGATAAAACGGAAAAGAAAAATTAAAAAAGACTGGAAAAAAAACCGTCCTGTAAAGGAAACCCCAACTATTCCAAGTTTAAAGATTGTTAGTGCGCTGAGTGAAAAAGAATTTGTTAACACCAGCCTTACAACATTGCAAGTCGTTGAAAATTCGATTTCTTACAAAGACAAAGATGAGAACTATTGCCTTGATGCTTTCGAGAAAGGTTATATTGAGTTCAAGTTGTTGAATCATGGGCCTGCTAGGGCATCAAAGTTTTATGCTAAACTAGAAAGCTCGGACACAACAAAGAAAGTCGAATTTCCAGATAGCGTTGAAATTGGAACTATTGGTGTAAATCAAGAAAGGATTGTTCGGGTCCCTATTGTGGCCTCTAAAGATATTGTAAATGGGAATTTTGTAGTAAATGTTAATGTATCTGCTGTACATAACAATCCCGTAAAACCTTTCGGGGTAACAGTTAGCACTTGTAAATTTAAGTATCAGCAAGAAATCTCAAAGTATGAGTTTTCTTCAGATATTGATAAGGATATTCCAATTCTTCCGTACAAAGGATCGGAAAGGTTTGCTTTAATTATTGGTAATGAGGGGTATGCAAATGAAAAAACAAGATTGAGCAGAAATTTTAACGTACCCTATGCAAGGCATGATGCAATGACATTTAAAAAATATGCAAAAAATGTTTTAGGTGTTAAGGAGAAAAACATTATATTTCTTTTAGATGCAACAAAAAAGGAAATGAGGGAAAGTATTTTATCTATTTCAGACCAGGTTGGGAAGGTTAAAAGTCAAGCAGAACTAATTTTTTATTATGCTGGTCATGGACTTGCAGATACCAATACCCTGGCTCCTTATTTGATACCGGTGGATGTATCGCCTGATAATTTGGACAATGCTATTTCTGTTGAGTTTTTGTATAAAAAAATATGGGAAAGTCGATCGGCTAAAAGCATGGTTGTTTTAGATGCTTCTTTTAATAATGGGGGCAGAAGAATTGGCTTACGAGGCCCCTCGGTAAGGAAAATAAACCCAAGAAAAGAAGTTATATCAGGAAATACAGTTGTTTTTAATGCAGTAAGCGAAAGATATACTGCTAATACCTATGAAGATATGAGGCATGGTTTATTTACTTACTATTTTTTAAGGGTATTAAAAGAAACCAAGGGGAAGGTAGATTATTTACGTTTAGCTAATTCTGTAAGGGCAAATGTAAGTGAAAGAGCTGTGTCGTCAGGTAAAGAACAAGTTCCAATAGCCTTAGTTAGTGTGGCAGTTAGGGATATTTGGCAAGATTGGTATGTGAGATAACAACAGAAAAAGAGGCTTTCTCAAAACTGGATTTTGAATATTGCATTTCAACAGGTGATAAACAAGCATGTTAAAGTGCTCAGAGCTCAATAATTCAGTTTCGAGAAAGCCTCAACTAACTTTTTAGCTTAAAAGCTTTTCCGGATAAATTCCTTCATCCACCATTCGTTTGATGTTATTAACAACAATTTCTCTATCTTCTTTGTAAGTTACACCAAACCATTTTTCATTGCTTGGTAAAACCCTCACTTTGCCCGAACCGCTTTTAATTATTTTTGATACAACCTCTGGCAAATACAATTCTGCTTTTAAATCGGATGAATTTTTTTCAACAAATTCATTAAAATAATATTTAAAATATTTAAAAGCTGATGGGGTAAAGCCCATCAGGTTCATTGAAACAGGAGCGTCATCAGACAAGTCAAATTTCTTTTGGTCTTTTGAAATACTTATAATTTTATTGCTTTCGGTATAAATCTTTGTATGTTCTTCTATATTAATCAGATAATCATTTTTATCGAGGTAGCATAGCCCCCTTGAAACGGTACCATGCTCCGACAAGGTGTTTTTTAATTTAAAAGCCAAAAGACAATAAGTTTGATCGTTATCAGGATCTAATGCAGTTAAAAAAGAGGCAATGGCTTTAAAAGAATCCTTACCATAAAAATCATCGGCATTAATAACGGCAAAAGGTTCCTTTACCTTGGGTTCTGCAACTAAAACAGCATGCCCTGTGCCCCATGGTTTTACACGGCCTTCAGGGACTTTTTGACCTTCAGGTAAAACATCAAGCTCTTGAAAAACATAGTCTACATTTATAAAGTTTTCATACTTAGAAAATATATGTTTCTTAAAATCTTCTTCGAAGGATTTACGAATTACAAAAACTACTTTACCAAAACCAGCTCGTTTTGCATCAAAAATAGAGTAGTCCATTATGGTTTCACCTGATGGACCAATTGGGTCAAGTTGCTTAAGTCCTCCATATCTACTGCCTAAACCTGCAGCTAAAATTAACAATGTTGGTTTCATCTTTTTCTTTTTTCAAATGGATTACAAATTAAATAAATTAATCATTATTTCAGAATTAAAAACTAAATAAAATAGGATATAGCAACTTAAAATTTGTAAATAAATTAAAATTTGTAATTTTGTGGCCATTGCCCAGGTGGCGGAATTGGTAGACGCGCATGGTTGAGGGCCATGTTCCGGTTTTCGGAGTGCAAGTTCGATTCTTGTCCTGGGCACATTTGTAATGCAACTGGTTGATTTTGAGACTAGTTGCATTTTATGTAATGTGCTTGTGCCAATACTTGTGCCAACTTCCTTAGACCTTGGAATGGTAGAAAACGATAAAAATAATGTAATACTGCCTTATAAAGCTGCAAAACTAAATAACTGTAATGGTGATTTAACTAAGCGATGGTATATAGAGTTTTGGGCTTGGAGTAAATCAGAAGATAAGCTGAAAAGAAAAAGACTTACTACGATTAACAATTATAAAACTGTTAGCGAACGGGAAAGTTATGCTTATATGATGATAAAAAAAATTAATAATTTGCTTGAAAATGGGTATTACTTCGATGAATTAAGGGTTGAGAAAGAAAAGGCCTTACATGAAATAAGTAAAATAAAGGAGCATATTTCAGTAGATAAGTATATGTTAAGGGCTGTGGATGATAATAAAAACAAATACAACGGTAGAACTTATCTTGACAAAAAATCTGAAGTTGATAAGTTTGGCAATTGGGTTATAAAAAATAAACTTACTTATTTAGGGCTTGAAGATTTTGAGCAAAAACATGCAGCAGCTTATCAAACCTACTTAGTTAAACAAGGCCTGGCAGGAAAGACAATAAACTGCAATGTTGGTGCGATAAAAACATTATATAATGAAGCAATTAGAGCTGGACTAGTGAAAGAAAATCCTTTCAGGTTTGTTAAAAATGTTAAAGAGGTACGAAGTTCAAAGAATATAGCTTATACAGATAAGCAGATAAGAGAATTAAAGCAGCTACTTGAAAATGATTACCCAGATATTTGGTTACAGTGTATGTTGATGTTTTACTGTTTCTTACGTCCAAATGAAATTAGACAAATTAAACTTGAATTGATTGATATAGATAAGCAAAAATTAAAGATACCTGCAGAAATAGGAAAAAATAAAAGAACTTTTATAATCGATATACCAACGCCAGTAAATGAGCTGTTAAAAAGCTATCTAAAAGAAATCAACAATAGAGAATATTACTTGTTTACACCAAATAATGAACCTGGCTTAAAAAAGTATGGAAGAAATAGCATGCGAGATAGATACAAAAGGATTACAGAAAAGCTTAATTATAATAGTGAGTATACATTTTATAGCTGGAAACATACCGGAGTAGTGAAGGCTTACAAAGCAGGAATAGATATAAAAGCACTACAACTACAGGGTAGATGGCATTCTATAGATATGATGGATAATTACTTAAAATCTTTAGGACTTATAGAAAATACAGCCTTCACAAGTGTAATGAATGGAATTGAACTTTAACTATTAATTGCTGCTTATTTCGGAATAAACATAACCCAAAGTGTTTTTTTCTTCCCGTTCACCAATAATTTTTGAAATCTCGGAAGTAGACAGGCCACCATTTGAAAGTTTTTTAACGTAATTATGCCTGAATAAATGCGTAGTTATACGCTTGTCATTAATCGATAATCGTGGGAATAAGGAATTAAATAAAACGAATTTGTTTGAGTAATACGAGTAACTTCTAAGTATAGACTTTAATGTATCTGAAGCTAAATGCGCGAAGTAAATAGGATTTAAATCTGAGATATTGATTAATCGAGGGTTTGAGAATTTTTGAGTAGTTACTAAGACCATCTCTGTATCGATTATTTCAATTCTGGAATAATCGATTAGTTCATTTACCCTTAAACCAGTGTTGTAAAGAGTATCAAAAAGGATGTAGGCGTAAATGTCTACATTCCTTGTTTTATTTACCAAATGTTGGCAAAGTTCATCTATTTGGGTGTGATTTAGTATCAAAACAGTAATTATTAATAAGTTAAATGTAATCTTCATTGTTGTTATAAGCCCACCAAGATGGTTTAGGGTCATTATCATAATCGTGATAGCCTTGAATATTAAGAATAGGCGTGCCATCATTAAGCGTTTTGCACTTCCAGTTTTGAGCTAACCAAACCTGATTGCCAATTTTAACAGTTGGATATACATTCCCATCAATATCGGTTAAATAGCCTGGGTTGACATCATCATTTTTAACGGATCTGTCTCAACAAGTGTGTAAGCGGAAAAAGTTATTCTGAAACATTTTTGCCAACAAAAGCAAAAAATGTTTCGGAAATAACTTTTTTTT
>JBNKJW010000202.1:0-36671 GCA_050291445.1 Bacteroidales bacterium
TTTCATCAAGGGAAAAGTACAAGCAAGAAAAGAAGAAGCAGAGAGTGCGCCTTTTTGAACAGACTTCGGCTTTTTGCAAGTACTTGACTGACTTGACGATGCGAGATTTTTTAACGCTATGGTTCTTTAAAAAATTGAATAAAAAAAAAGACACTGGATTTGTTTTCCGAAGAGAGAGAACCAGCCTATAACATTGGCTATAACCCAACAAGGCTATCATGGTTTTTGAATTTGCTCGGGCTTGGGAACACCGCCAAATCTGCGATTTGACGATGTGGATTAATTTTTATGGTAAGTCGCAGATTTGCCTATACGCTTAATTGAAAATTTTGTACTTTTAAATCCTGGCTGGGCATAGCCTGGCGTTATAGTTAATTAAAAATGACAAAGGAAATAGTAAAGAGGTATTTTTTGTTTATGACTATTACTGTGTTCTTTTTGTCTGGGATAATGGCTCAGGATAGACCAAGAAGAAAAACATTAAAAGAAATTATAAAAGAAGAGATAAAGGACTATAATGACAGCAATGATTCTATAGAATTGATTGTTCACAATTTTTTTGCTTGGTATAAAACGGCGACTCAATGGACTGATGTTAAAAAAACAGAAGATTTATATACGATGCCTATAGTTGTCGAAGGTGATGGAGGGTATTCTATATTAAACAAAGAATGCTTTAATAATTTGAGGAGATACAAAGTTTCTGAAAGATATATTTATGATTTAACTGTTGCTAGTTATTTATGTGAGGAAAAAATTAATTATGTTTTATACGACAGTATCGATTGTAGTGTTTTAATGGAATGCAACTGCGACTTTAATTCTGTACATTACTGGACAAATTCTCAGGACGATTATACTAAATTCGAAGTTGGAAGAATGAAAAAGATTAGAAGTTCCGAATACTTAGTATTAGTTTATATTGATGACTCATATGAATATCCTATGAGAGTTAAAGTTGTATGGGAGGATGGAGAATGGCGGATTGATGGATTAAAATACTTCTTTAGAATTGAAAAATAAACTATAACACATAGCTATAACAGCATGCTGGCAAACAGCAAGCTTGAAAGTTCATCGCATTTTGAAAACCCGCCAACTTTTTTCACGACCGGAGGGAGTAAATCTTTTGATTTATTTGCGCCTTTTTTAATTATTTTTATGGTGCTCATGAATCTAAAGGTTGGTTTTATATATTTGAAGTTAAAACAAAATACAAATATTTGGCTACTTGCAGCTTGGAAGTTTTTGGCTCTTTTATAAAAAGCTGCACCAAATTTAAAAATGTATGTTGTTTTGGTAAAAGCCAAGCCCAGACTCTGGCCATAAATAAATGAACGATGGTAAACAAACAACATTCCTTTCAGAACTTATTTGTCCTCAAAAATAAAATTGTAATTTTGCGGCATAAGTAAAGTTTATGTCCGTTTTTACAACTGCTTGTCCAAGAAACTGTTACAGTACTTGCACCTTTAAAGTGCATGTTGAAAATAATAAAGTAGTCAATATCGATCCTCATCCCGCGAATTTGGCTACGCCAGAAGGCATTTGTCTAAAAGGTCTGGCCTATGTCGAACGAGCCAACTCAAAGGACAGAATTTTAAAGCCACTGATTAAAAACAAACAGACCGGAAAATTTGAGGAGGCCAGCTGGGAAACTACCTTTGCTTTATTGGCTGAAAAAATCAGGCATTTTCAGGATAATTTTGGCAAACAGAGCATTCTGTTTTATGCAGCCAGCGGTATGTCTGGCCTGGTGAATGGTTTTAGTACAAATTTCTGGAAAATGATTGGAGGTGCCACCACCATGTATGGCAACCTTTGCTGGCCGGCAGGACTGGAGGCTACCTATTTAACTTTGGGCGACAATAAGCACAATGCCCCATGGGATTTGGAAAACGCAAAATTGATTATCTTTTGGGGTAAAAATGCTGCTGAGACCAACATTCAGGAAATGATTGCAGTTGACAAGGCCATTGAAAAAGGGGCAAAGGTGGTAGTGATTGATCCCAGAAGGACACAAACAGCTGAAAAAGCCGACCTTTTTATCCAGCCGAAACCAGGAACTGATGGTGCGCTGGCCCTGGCTCTTGCAAAGCAATTGATTGATAATCGTAAATATGATAAAGAATTTGTTGGCAAGTATGTTGTCGGTTTTGAGGCTTTTGCAGATTCATTAAACAGCTATTCAGTCAGGGAACTGGCTTCAATTTCGGATATAAGCGAAAGCATTATTTTTGAACTGGCTGATTTAATTGCTGCCACAAAGCCCATGACCATTATCCCTGGCTACGGAATGCAGCGGTTCAGCAACGGCGGACAAACCATGCGTTGTATTTTGGCCCTTTCGGTAATTACAGGAAATATTGGCAAAAAAGGCGCTTGCTGGCATTATGCCAACCTTCAATCCTATATTTTTGATGAGGTAAAAGAACCCATGAGTTATTATCCACCTGAAAAACCTGATGGCATCTTTCGCAGAAGTATTTCCATGGCAAAATTGGGTGATGATATGCTCGGAGCCAAAGACCCTGAATTAAAAATGATTTGGGTGGAAAGAGGAAACCCTGTGGCACAAAACCCTGATACGAATACCGTTTTGAAAGCTTTCAGAAAGCTTGAATTCAGGGTGGTGGTCGATCAGTTCCTCACAGATACAGCCATGGAAGCCGATGTAGTATTGCCTGCCAAAAATATGTTTGAGCAATCGGATATTATTGGTTCGTATTGGAACCCTTATGTGCAATTAAAACCTAAAGTGGTGGAGCCTGCGGGTGAAGTAAAACCCGAAACAGAAATTTATTATTACCTGGCCAAAGAACTGGGCTATTCAGAGACCGAAATAGCAAACTATTTGCCTGAGCCCAACAACGAAGCAATTGAAAGTTTCCTGAAAGAAAAAATAAAGGAATTTCCCGAACTGGATTATGAAAAATTGAAGGAGGGGCCAATGTTGGCAAACAGTCATGAGGAAATTGCTTTTGCAGCTATGAAATTTGATACCCCTTCGGGAAAAATTGAACTATATTCTAAAAGAGCTGAAGAGAAATGGGGTGTAAATCCATTGCCAACTTATGTTCCGCCTGTTGATGATGAAAAATCATCAAAATATCCGCTACATTTTTTAAGTCCCAATACAAAAAACAGGATACATTCTCAGTTTAACAACCTGAATGTTATTAAGTTATTTGGGTCAGAACCCTTTGTCGAAATTCACCCGGTAGAGGCAAAAAAACGAGGGATTACTAATGATGAAATGGTGAAGGTTTATAACCAAAACGGGTATTTTAATCTGAAAGCAAAGTATAATTCAGGGATAAAAAGAAATTGTGTGGCAATAAGCAATGGTTGGTGGATACAACAAGGAGGTTCGACTAATTTTTTATCAAAAGGTAGGGAAACTGACATGGGGCATGGTACTGCTTTTCATGATTGTATGGTGGAAATAGATAAACTATAATAGATAAGATAGAAAAATGCGAAGAGTAAGATTATTAGTGATTTTGACGGTATTGAGTGTAGGATTTTGTAATGCACAGAATAAAAACAATGGTAAAATGAATTATAAGGTTGAAATTTTCAACTATTATTTTGGACGAACAAATCATAGAACAACTATAACTAACGAATCAATAGTTTCAAAAAAATATATGCTGGTGGCTCCTGTTGAAACTAAGCATCAACTTTCAGAGAAGGAAAAGAATAAAATTATAAAATTTTTGAAAAAATTCCCGTTGTCAGAACTCAAAGAAAAGTATGTTAATAATGATGTAGAGGATGGAACGCAAATAAAGTTTGTTATTAGTATTAATGATGTGGAAAGGAGTATTTTTGTTGCCAATGCATTTCAGGAAAATTTAGGTGATTTGGTTGCTTTGATAGTGCCTATGCTTAAGGAAGACTATATCGGATACAACAAAAAAAGTGTGCCCTGGGAGGCAAAAAAATGAGTAAAAAGAGTTTTTTATTCGATTTAAATAAATGCGTAGGCTGCCATGCCTGTGTGGTAGCCTGCACCATTGAAAACCAGACACTTCCTGAAAGTATTTGGAGGGAGATTTATTCTTTTAATCCTTCAAGACATCCTGAGATTCCACTTTTTCATTATTCATTGGCATGTAATCATTGCGATGACCCACCTTGCTTAAATAATTGCCCGGCACTAGCCTATTCAAAAGATTTTACAACCGGTGCAGTAATGCATTTTGCCGATAAGTGCATTGGCTGCAAATATTGCACCTGGGCTTGTCCGTACGATGCTCCCAAATTTAATGAAACCACAAAAGTTATTGAAAAATGTACTTTTTGTAATCACCGAATTAAGGATGGTTTAAAACCTGCTTGTACCAATCTTTGCCCAACTGGTGCGCTTGATTTTATTGATAAACCTGAGAACCTGGATCATTCAAACATCCCTGGTTTTACAGATGCAGGAATTCAGCCATCTATCAAAATCATAAAACCCAAAGGTGACAAACCAACACATAGACAAGAGCATTACCCTGATTATACATCCGACCTAAAAAGGAGCGAAACAAAATCGAAAATAACAATTGCTCACGAGTGGCCTTTGGCAATATTTACCTTGCTGGCAGCTATTTTGGTTGCTGCTTTTACTACCTCTGTTTTTGGAAAAATTCAAACTGGATCATATTCTTTTGTAATAGCAGGCTTTGCAGGAATGTTGTTAAGTCTTTTTCATTTAGGCAAAAAATTGAGGGCCTGGAGGGCTGTTTTAAACCTAAAAAGCTCATGGTTAAGCCGCGAAATTTTCTTTTTTGGTTTGTTTTGGGGGCTTTCGGCTACACATTTGCTTTTTTATGAAAGCGATGTAATTTCCTGGTTTGCAATAGGTTGCGGGGTAGTGTCATTAATGTCAGTTGATAAAGTATACAAGCTAGCCATTCAACCAACACCTATTGAAATGCATAGTGCCCATGTGTTGTTAAGTTTTTTCCTGTTTACCGCTTTGTTTTTTGAAAATTATTACGCCCTGGCTTTTGTATCCTCAATAAAAGTGGGGTTGTATGTTTATCGAAAACACTATTTCAGGAAAAAGAACAAAAGAACTCGAATGTTTTTATCAGCCTGGCGCCTGGATATGATTATATCTTTCCCCTTATTGTTTTGGATTTTTGATATTTCAAATATATTTTGGTGGTTATTTGCCAGTATTTTAATAGGTGAAATAATAGACAGGGCAGAATATTATGATGAACTGGATGTAATTACGCCCGGAAAGCAGATTGATGAGGATTTTATGTAATATCTGTCTAGTGTCATGTCAAAGCTAATTTGTCAGGTGACAACACCTGACAAGTGCAGCAGCCAGGTGTTGTCACCTGGTTAATTACCAGAAATATCAAATTTGACTTAACACTAGTGTCATGTCATGGCTAGTGGGGTTGTATCAAAACTAGATTTCGGACGCTGTACTTCGGCAAGCTCAGCAACCAAGCCTGTCGAAGCGTGTGTTGATTATCAGCAACTTACACATTTCGACAGGCTCAATGTCCATCAAATAAGCAACTTTTGATACAGCCTCGTGCACCTGTTACTGGTCATTAGTCATTAGATGTCTTTGTTCAATGACCAATGTCTAATGACTTTATTCAACAATTTCAACATCTTCATTATTAATTAATTCCTCACCCCTGTATCGAAGATACAATTGCGCAACTGCCAACACATCTTTCTGGCAATATTCAACAATCCGGTTTAGGTTTTTTTCTTCCCAATAAACTCTTCCTACATCGCTACCATCAATATCATCTTTAGGAGTTGGAATGTTAAAAACCTCAGTTAGTAATGCAATTGAGGTGTAGTGTTTATAATCTCCAAACTTCCATAATTCCATGGTATCCAGGTGTTTAATCTCCCAAGGTTTTTTTCCGGCAATGTTAAGTAAAGCTGGTAGTTTTAGCCCATTAATCAAAGAACGTCTTGCTATGTAAGGAAAATCAAATTCTTTTCCATTGTGTCCGCACAGGTAATGCTCTGCCGAATGAAATGCATGGTTTAGCAAATCGTTAAAGTCTTTAATTAGCACTTTTTCATCATCTCCTGCAAAAGATTTAATTCTAAATTTAGTTTTACTGGCTTTGTTGTAGAAAAAACCAACCGAAATACATACAATTTTCCCAAATTCAGCTAAAATACCAGCTCTTCCGTATAATTCTTCTGCACTCAGGTCTTCTTTTTGAATGGTGTATTCCATTTTTTTTGCCCACAGTTCCTTCATTTTATCCGAAAGTTCCGAAAACGACTTATTGGCAGGAACTGTCTCAATATCAAGAAATAAGATGTTGTTTTTTTTAATATCTTTTAACATGGTAGTTAGTTTTGCGGGGGTAAGTTTTTTTCAATAACTGAGCACAATACATCAATACCTACTTTGTTATGGCCTCCTTCAGGAATTATTAAATCTGCATACCGCATAGAAGGTTCAATAAATTGTAAATGCATTGGTTTAACAGATTTCTGGTATCTTTCCAAAACTTTATCCACCGATCGGCCTCTTTCAATAATATCTCTTTTTATTACTCTTTCCAGCCGGTCATCCGCATCGGCATACACAAATATTTTAATATCTAACAACTTGCGGAGTTCAGGGTTGGTAAAGATCAAGATTCCTTCAACTATTATTACTTCCCTGGGGTAAACGGTGTTGGTTTCTTCAGCACGTGTGCAAGTGAGGTAGGAATAAATAGGTTCCTGGATATTTTCACCTTTTTTAAGTTTTTTTAAATGTTCTACAAGTAATTCAAATTCAAGTGCTTGCGGATGGTCGAAGTTGATTTCCTGCCTTTCTTCTAATGGCAAATGACCATTATCACGATAATACGAATCCTGCGAAAGTACTGCTACTTCGCCCTTGGGCATGTTTTCAATAATTTTTCTGACTACTGTAGTTTTTCCGGATCCAGTTCCACCAGCTATACCAACAATTAACATGGGCTTAACATTAAATTTTTTATTTTTGTAAAGTTAAACTAATGAGATCTAATATAGAAAAAATCAAAAATGATACATCACATTGTTATGATTAAACTGAAACCTTTTTCAGGGAAAGAGGAAAAACTTGAAAAGGCAAATGAAATAAAAGAAAGACTGGAAGCTTTACCTTCAATAATTAATGAAATTAAATTCTATGAAGTAGGGTTAAACGTCATTGAATCGGAAAGGGCTTCGGATGTTGTTTTGATTTCTAAGTTTGACACCTTAGATACATTGGATGTATATCGGGTGCACCCCGAACATCAAAAAGTAGTTGCTTTAATTGGTGAATATGCAGAAAAAGTAACTGCTGTTGATTATGAAAAGTAATCTTACAGATTAAGATTTTTGAAAAAGTATTATAAGGATAATAAAGTTACGTTTAATCTAAGCGGTAGAAGGTTTGCAGTTGGAGATATCCATGGCTGCTATAAGACTTTTCGTTCATTGGTTGAAAACAAGTTACAACTCACCCAGTATGATCAGCTTTTTCTTTTAGGTGATTATATTCATAAAGGTCCGAATAGTAAAGATACGCTAAATTATATCATCAAATTAATAAAACGAGGATACAAGGTATATCCACTTCGGGGTAATCATGAAGAGGAGTTACTAAGTGCAGCAAAGAATGATTCATTGGTCTTAAAATGGATATGCAGGAAAAGTTCTGATTTGCTAAAAGATGGAAAAGTAAGGAAAAAGCACCTAAAGTTTATTAACTCACTTCCTTATTATTATGAACTTCCTGATTTTTACCTGGTTCATGGTGGTTTTAATTTCAAGGCTATTGATCCGTTAAAGGATAAAAAGGCAATGCTTTGGAGGCGAATGCCTGAAAAAGACACTGACTTTGGAGGTGAAAAAAGAATTATTCATGGGCACCAGCCTCTGGCAATTGAGCTAATTCAAAACAGAGTGGCAATTCGTGCAAAAATTATTGGTTTAGATAATGGGGTAAACTATGTTAAGAAACATAAACTTTATGAGTACACTAAAATGGGGAATTTATGTGCTTTAAATCTTGATACCTATGAATTAGTCGTACATCCAAATATTGAGAATACTATAAGGAATCAATTTAAAGGAAAAAGAAAAAGTGCATAGCTAAATTTTGGCTTCTGAGTACACCTCCGTCTTTACTGTTATGCCAAGCCGCAAGCCAAAGAATAAAAAGAATTGATTGATAATCAGGACAAAATGGCTTAAGTCGTTCATGTTGAATATTCCCGCAAAAGTATAATTTACCCGATGAAATAAAGCCGGAATTATGGCAGTGAATATCCCAAAAACACTATAGAGGTAATAATTTTCTTTATACTTAAATACTCTTATTAACAGTATTGGAACAACTATTCCTAGCAAGCCAAGGGCAATATTTATTTTTGTAACAAAAAAATCAAGAAAAAAGGTTACAAGAATTATAAATAATATCAATTGAACTTTTGAGAAGTTTAAAAATTTTTCCTGATGCTTTAGGTTGGGCGATAAACCATATTGTATATAAAAAGTCGCTAAACCAGTTAGTATCCAGGTAATTAAGTGGAGTGTTTTGCCGGTGTAAAGATAAAGACTGTGAGCAAATGCACCTATAAATGACGAAAATGCCATCAACAAGAAATAGTAAGATAAGTACTTATGAAATCTCGTGGTTGAGACTTTTTTAAGGCTCAAAAAGTATAAATAACATGCTGTGGCTAAAAATAAGTTGCTTATGAATGTTCCTGGTTCTAATAGCTCAAGATTTAACAATTTCACAATAGGTTTCTCCATAATACAAAAGTACGTTTTTGAATAAATCATACAATTTTATTTAGCAATTAGGGTAGGTTTATTTTAACATTTGCAGCATTTACCCAAATCCTTATCTTTGCTCAAATTTTCAAACTAAATAAAAACCTCTTGGAGGATTTTTAATAAGAATTTCGACCAAATAATCATGATTAAATAGTTGAAATTCATATGATTAACTAAAATTTAAACGAATGAAAGCTTATGTTTTCCCGGGACAAGGTGCCCAATTTGTTGGTATGGGGAAGGATCTTTACGAGAACGCTCCGGTAGCCAAAGAATTATTTGAAAAAGCCAATGAAATTTTGGGTTTTAGAATTACAGACCTTATGTTTGAAGGAACTGATGAAGATTTAAAACAAACTAAGGTCACCCAACCAGCTATTTTTTTGCATTCAGTTATCTTAGCCAAAACTTTAGGCGAAGATTTTAAACCAGAAATGGTTGCCGGGCATTCACTAGGGGAATTCTCTGCACTAGTAGCCAGTGGAGCATTGTCTTTTGAAGACGGGTTAGTACTGGTTTCGAAAAGGGCTATGGCAATGCAAAAAGCCTGCGAAGCCGAGCCAAGTACAATGGCTGCAATTGTTGGGCTTGAAGACAATGTGGTGGAAGAAGTATGCAACAGTATTGATGATGTTGTTGTTGCTGCCAACTACAATTGCCCTGGTCAATTGGTAATTTCAGGATCCTTTGATGGTATTGACAAAGCTTGCGAAGTTTTAAAGGAAAAAGGTGCCAAAAGAGCATTGAAGTTGCCAGTTGGAGGAGCTTTTCATTCACCTTTGATGGAGCCTGCCAGAACTGAATTAGCTGCAGCTATTGAATCAACAGAATTTAAGGAGCCGGTTTGCCCTATTTACCAAAATGTAAAAGCTAAGGCTGTTACTGAACCTGCCCAAATTAAGGAAAATTTGGTTGCTCAATTAACAGCTCCGGTAAAATGGACACAAACAGTACAAAACATGATTGCTGATGGTGCAACACTATTTACCGAAGTTGGTCCGGGAAAGGTTCTTCAAGGGCTGATTAAAAAAGTGGATAGAAAAATGGAAGTGGCGAGTGCAGCAGTTTAGAGCGGTAATAATAACCTGAGTTCGATTAAAAATATTCACACAGTTTGAATTAATTTTTAGCAGAAATTGCAACAAATTTTTGAAGGACTATCGGGATAGTTCTAGAAAAATTGGTGTGATTTCTGCTAAAAATAATCAAATCTAATAGAAAATTCGGAACTGCAAAGCACTCACCGGAGGTAATCACACCAGCTCTGCACTAAAAATCCCTCAAAATAGCCCGCTATTCTTTCTGCATTTTTAGCACATATCTGGTATAATTCCGAATTTCTGTGTTGAATATTTTATGTCGAACTCAGGTTATTATAAAACAAAATTCACTTCAGCTTTTTTCTAAAATAATTCCTTTAGTCAGGATAATAAACACATATCTCTTCAATTTGGTTCAATATCAAAGTACTATGCAGGTTTTCTTCGATTTTAATAATTGAATAAAAGTCATTGTATAAAGGAATGTAATTTCCACCAACCTCAATCTGAACATCGGTAATGTTGTAATTTTCATCAATATTAAATCGGATAGTTTTTGTTGCCTGGGTTGCGCTGTTTAGTATAAGTTGTGCATTACCAGGTATTGCTTCAGGAGCAAAGCTGTAAGTTGTATTGGTTTGAAAATCGGTTTCTGAAACGACACCAGAAATTGTACAGGTATTACTTTCCGAATTGCCAGAAGCATCAATTGTAATTAAACCAACAGTGATTCCTAAGTTTATATTATTTGATAACAGAGTAAGGTCTGTTACAATTGTACTGTTAATTTCGCAATGATAGGTTGCCACATCACTTTCTGTGAAATTATCAATAATGTATGAATTGCTATTGGTACCAACTATCTCAACTCCATCTTTGTACCATCGATAAGTGTTCGCTGTTCCACCAACATCAACTGACATGGTGTAGCTATTTCCTTTTACAACATTGTAGTTAATTTCTTCACCAACCTTTCCCTGGGGAACATAAGTGAAATCTGAAATAGCTATATTTGATTCAATATCCTCAAATGTTAAATAATTATCTTCTGCATTTAACTCTGATAAATTTGTTAGTCCTGATAAATCAGGCAGGTTTTCAAATTCATTATCATGTATTAGAAAACGAACTAAATTGTTAAGTCCATTTATTGGTGGTACATCACCTGAAAACTGGTTGCCATTTAAATAAATGGATTGAACATTAACAAAGTTCTCAATATTTGTACTTATTTCACCTGAAAGCTGATTATTATTTACATGGAAATAATTCAATGCTGTGAGGTTAAATAAGCTTTCAGGTATTTCTCCTTCAAGTGAATTGTTCCCTACGATAAAAAGATTAAGGTTGCTTAAATTTCCAATTGATGACGGAATAGTGCCTGTTAACTGGTTTTGCTGTAAAGAAAGTGATTTTAATTGAGTAAGATTGCCAATTTGGGTCGGAATAGCACCACTAAATTGGTTCCCGTTTAAATAAAGATACTGCAAAACTGCTAAATTCCCGATTTCAGATGGTATGCTTCCGGTTAACTGATTGCCATATAAATACAAACTTCTTAAATTAATCAAATTTTCAATCAAAGGGGAGATACTTCCTGATAAATTATTATTAAAGATTTGAATACCTGTTAATTCAGTAAGGTTGTAAAATTCATCAGGTATTGCTCCATCCAAAACATTGTTATATAAGTTTACTACTCGTAAATTGCTTAAAGTCCCAATTTCTGGAGGGATGGAGCCTGTTAAATTATTATTATATGCATAAAATCGTATCAGCCACGACAGGTTTCCAATCTCAGAAGGAATAACGCCGTTGAGATTATTGTCTTGAAGGTACAAGTAGGTTACATGTCCGTTTTCTACTGTAACACCAAACCAATCATTATCAACATCACATGGCGAAGCGTTTATATCCCAGCCTGAATTGTTTGTCCAATTATTTCCATCAGTAGCATTGTAAAGTGCAACTAACGCATCAAGCTCTTGTTGGCTTACCCCTGTTTGACAAATTGTTTCAGATAATGTGATGTCTTCTGACAAAAGGGTTAATAATACTGCTTGGGAATTAGTAATCGCACAATGATAGATCCCATTATCGGTAGTGGCAAAATTATTAATTGTAAGAGTACTTTCATTTGCACCAGTTATTGCAATTTCATTTTTGTACCATTGATAAGTATTGCCTTGTTCCTCAACCAGAACAGAAATGGTTTGACTTGCTCCTGAAGTAACATCAATAGTTTGTGGCTGACCTACTTTCGCCTGAGGGGCATATGTATATGTTGATACTCCTACATAAGGAATAATGTCTTTAAAAGTGAAAGCATTGTCTTGCAAACTAGCCAAAGTTAGATTTGCAATCTCGGATATATCAGGCATATCAGTTAGGGCATTCTCCTGTATAGAAAACATAGTCAGGTTCGAAAAATTACTAATGTTCTCTGATGGGAAAGCCCCACTTAACTGGTTTTGGGAAAGATTAAGTGTTTGTATGTAGGTAAAGTTGGTTATACTAGCAGGTATGTTACCTACTAAATTATTGTCAGGTAACTGAAGGTTGGTTACATGGCCATTTTCAACAGTTACCCCATGCCAACTGTTACTTACATCGCAAGCTGTTAAAGTAAGATCCCAACCCGAATTGTTTGTCCAGTTAGCACCATCTGTAGAATTGTACAAGTCTACCAAAGCTTCAAATTCTTGTTGGTCAACACCTGTTGTGCAATTTTGTTGATTAAGTTCTGCACCCACCCAATTATCACCAAGTGTATATGTGCCAGGTAAATGGCCAGCAATACCTGGTGAACCTGATGTTAAAGTTTCATCAGTGGTTTGTCCATTGGTCACAATATTTGTAAATGGTTGGTCATTTACAAATATAGACAAGGTTGTACCTTGAGCCCTTATTTCCATTATATCGCCAATATTTAAACCCGGCCCATCAGTCCCTATTTGTACCCAGGTGCCATTTACTATTTTCACCAAATTGGATTGTCCTGTGGATGCGACAAACGCATAAAAATTTGTGGTTGTGCCACTTCCGCTGCACCTTACAGCCGGACCAAGAAATCTGGTAGGTTGCGTTGAAACTTCAAAGGTCATTTTTGCTGATTGATCCGGATTAAAAGTTTGGTTTAAACGAATGGCAGCTACGGCTCTACTGTTTGAATAAACCACTTTATCGCCACCATTATCATGTACCTCAATTCCGGCAAGCATATCCACCCAATTCCCCTGGCCATTTAAAGACCCTGTGGTGTAGGATTCAAAATCATCATTTATTATAAGCTGTCCAACTATGTTTGAATTGTTTATAAACAAAACCAAAACAGCAATTATTAGAATTTTATATTTTTTCATCTTTATTTTTATTAGTTGTCTGGTCGATAGTTATTATTGTCTAATTATCTTAAATTCCCTCATAGTATTTACTTCTTTTGACCTAATCAAATAAACCCCTTTGGCGTAATCCGTCAAATCCAGTTCTACTTTGTTATTCAAAATATAATCGAATGATTTAACAAGGTTACCATTTAAATCATACACCTTTATTGATTTAACTTTTGAAGGATCGGATATTATAATCGATAACTTGCCAGTAGTAGGGTTAGGGAAGAGCCTATAGGTTACAACATCTTCATTTTTGTCCTCAAGAACCTCTTCTTCATTAACATCAAATTGATTTATTGTAATAGTTGATGTTGATACAGTGTCTGTTTCTTCTTCAGAAGTTATGGTCTGAGGAGGCTCAGCCAGGGTTAACCTGATCTGGTCAGTACCCACACAACCATTTTCATCTGTAACGTTTAACCAAACTTCAGCTGATGTGCTTACATTTTGCATGGAGACACACAAAATCTGGCATGTATTATTACCCGGCCATTCATAGCTTTGGTAACCTGGTTCAGCTTCAAGGTAAATAAATGCATCTGCCGGGGCTGTAATATCCGGACCCAGATTAACCTCTGGTAATGCATTAACGCTTAGCTCTACTTCATCAGTGGCCGTGCAGCCATTGTTGTCTGTTACTTCAACAATGTAAACACCTGGTGTACTAACTTCCAATTGACTACTACCTGCTTGGCCGTTCCATCTATAAGAACTAAAGTCCGAGCCTGCATTAAGTATATGGCTGCTACCTTCGCAAATACTAGCATCTTCGCCAAGGTTGACTGTTGGGGTGGGGGTAATGATTACATCAGTACCTGCCCCAAAGTCTGTTCCTGTACAGAAATTATCGGATAAGGCAGTCACATGGTAAGTTCCTTCAGTAGAAACAGGTAATTCAAAATCATTTGCCCAGGCAGTGATTTCTGAAGTTGTTGTTCCATCAGTATAAGATACAGTCCATGGAGCATAGCCTGTTAAAGTGAAATTTAAGTTGGCTCCATCGTTTTCACACGCTGTTTCTCCACTAATACTTGCTGTAGGCAATTGATGATTACCCACCTCTAAAGTACTTACAGAATATCCGGGGCAACCTGTTGCATCACTTACTTCGGTTACTGAATAAATTCCAGCAGCATTTGTTGTGATTTCATATAATGGCTCTGTAATTCCATTTACAGTGTAAGAATTAGTACCATCACTATAAGTGAAATCCCATGGCGCTGTACCTGTCAGTTGAATACTTACTAAAGCAGCGCCCTGGTTGTTACAAATGCCCTTGCCACCTGAAATATTTGCAATAGGTAGCGGCACTTCAATAACCTCAGCTACTCCTGATGCTGTTCCAGTGCAGGTAGCATCATTAACAGAAGTAATGGTATAGGTGCCAGGATGATCTGTTACAAATTCGTAATGGCTTTCTGTTATATCTTCCAGTAGATAAGTTAAAGTACCATTGGTGTAAGTTGCACTCCAGGGAGCTTCGCCAGTAAAATCAATAGCTACTGTCACTCCTTCAGTATTTGCACAGAGGGAGCCACCTCCGCTGATGGTGGCGGTGGGTTCAGGCTCCATCTCTACTATTGCTGAACCATAAATTCTACTACCAAAGGAATAATTATTATCGCGTCCACCAATAGCCTGATATGTTCCTGGACTATTTGTTGTAAAATAATAAGGTGTTTCATTAATACCTGCTATTTGAAAAGAGCTAGTCCCGTTATTTAAATCAATTCTCCATGGTGGAGTTCCTGTTAGTTCAAAAATGATTGTTGCTTCACCTTCATTCTCACAAATTGATCCACCGCCTGAGATAGTAACACTTGGCAAAAAAACATTAATAATTTCAAAGCTTGAAGCAGTTCTACCTTCAGAATCTGTTAAAGTAAGATTATAATTTCCAGTGGAAAGACTATTTAAGTCCTTTTCATTTGAATAAAAAACATTGTCTTTTGTCCAGTTAAATGTATAAGGAGGCAAACCACCATTAACTTCTACAGAAATTTCAGCATCATCTTCTGGTCCTGATAACTGTTTGCTGGATAATTGAACTGAAATAGGATCTGTAACATTGTAAGTTCTATGAGCTGTATTACCTTTGCTATCCGTTAAAATCGCATAATATTCTCCTGAAAGCAAGCTATTTAATTCAACCGCTTCTCCGTGATTTAAATTTTCAAAACTTGAATATTCTATCCCATCCTTATAAATTACAAGGTTATATGGTGGGTGTCCTTCGTAGCCTAATGAAATAATCTGTCCTTCAGCACCACCTGCAATTGTGTTATTTGTTTTAAGGTGAGAAGTATAAGGTATATAAAGAGGATCTACTATGTCAATATTCCTGTCAATTATATTTCCATATTTATCCGTTACCCTTAGTTGATACCTTCCAGCTTCCAAATCTTGAAGATCTTCAGTGATGCCAACACTTAACCCGTTTTTATGCCAGGCAAAGGTATATGGAAGAGTCCCCCCGGAAACTGTTATATCAATTGCACCATCATTTCCATTACTTGATGATACGTCTATAGTAGCATATTCAATCAGGAATTCTTCTGGTTCAGTCATTGTAAAAGTTTCACTATTGCTTAAACCATATCTGTCAGTAACAGTTACAGAATACTCTCCTGGCAATAAGTTATTAATTTCATTTGAACTTGAATAAAATTCACCATTATAAGACCATTCAAAGGTCGAAGGATTAGCTTGAGGTTGCGTTATTCTTATTATGCCATCATTAGCACCATTAGCTGTTATTGGGTTAACAGTACTGTGTATTTTTAATGGCTGGATGTTTATGCCACTAATATCTACAAAGTGACCTTTGCTGTCCCAAACCCTAACACTATAAGTTCCTGGTGATATATTTATTAAATCTTCATCATTGCTAATGTCTCCATATAATTGTTTTGTCCAATCAAAAGTATATGGTGGATTACCACTTCGAATAGTCAAATCAATTCTGCCATCACTATTGTCAGAACCATTTGCATCTGTAACACTATAATCAACAATTAATTCATTTGGCTCATTTACTGTAAAGCTTCGAGAAACAGTTCCACCAATATTATCAGTAACTGTAATCTCATACAAGCCAGCTTCTAGATTTTCCAGATTTTTATCAGTTGAAAATATTTCACTGTCTTTAGTCCAGAAATAGGTATAAGGAGTAATACCACCTTGAGGATTTATTAAAATTGCCCCATCATTACCTCCATGAGACCTAACGTTAGTCACAGTATAACTATACATAACTAATGGATTATCTATTGTTATATATTCTGATAGACTCTGCCCAGAGGCATCTCTTACTTCAACAAAGAAAGAGGAGGGTGCAAAGCTACCAATAGTTCCTTGAGATTGTTCTGCTGGCCATGTTTCTGAATTTTCATCCCATAAAACCTGATAAGGTGGATTTCCGGATTGTATATCAATTTCAACCTGCCCATCGCTTCCATTATAAGTTGAAACATCAATAGGGGTTATAGTCCCAGTAAGTACATCAGGTTCTGTTACAGTAAAAGTTTTCAATACAGTATTCCCTTCAACATCCTCTACCAATAGCTCATATAATCCTACAGCAATATCATAAATACTGCTAGTACCTGTTGTATAGGGTTGACCATCCTTTTGCCAGGTGTATTGGTATGGACTAAACCCTCCAGTAACAGAACATACTATTCTACCATTGTTCCCTCCTGGTGTAGTTACATTAACATGGTTAGTTGTAGTTATGGCAAATGGCTGCCCAATAGTAATATATTCCGTAACTGAATGATAAACATCAGTAATTGTTACCATGTATTCTCCAGCCGGCCAATTGCTTACATCCTCATTGGTATTTCCATTTTGCCACTGGAAAGTATATGGTGGGTTACCACTAACTACTGTAAGATCAATAGCTCCATCACTTTGTCCCGTTACACTAACGTCTGTTACGGTATACTCAACGATCAGTTCGTTAGGCTCAGTAATTTGGATAGTTTCAGTTTTAGTATTACCGGTATTGTCAGTTATTTTAAGAATATATGTACCAGGAGATAAATTGGTAATTCCTGCATCTGTCGATATTTCCGTATCATCTTTTAACCATGAATAGGTGTAAGGAGCAACTGCACCATTAACATTATTTACATTAATGGAACCATTGTTTGCGCCATACTTACTGACGTTTGCAGCAGAATAAACCACATCAATTACATTGTTAATATAAACCGAATGAGAATTTGTAACTCCACTTACAGCCGAATTGGCATCACTTATAATAATATTATGCCAGCCAGAGGCCAAACCACTTATTGTACCACTTGTTTTACCAACTGGCCACATTTCGGAATAACCATCTAAAACGCTAATCTGATAGGGTGGGTTACCATCTGTAATTTCTATTTCGATGATTCCATCATTTCCATTATGTGTGGTAACATGTTGAACAGTACTTGCAAAGGATACCAACTGATTCGGTTCAGTTACGATGAAACTTTCAGTACCGGTTCCCCCACTTAGATCATTTACTTGCACCAGGTACTCTCCTGCCTCAGTATTATACAACCAATTACCGGTACCAATTTCGTTTCCATTTTTATACCAAGCATAGCTGTACTGACCATCTCCTCCAGAAACAATACACCTTACTTCTCCATCACTTCCTCCATTACTGGTTGGAGGTGTGACCTCAACATTAACCTCTAATGGAGGGTAAACAGCCTGTAAGCTTATCGGAATATTTACTTTGTTGTTATTTTTATCGGCCTCCACATTAACATTATTCATGTCGCATATTGCATGAAAATAGTAGGCTGGTACATCTGTTGGGGCCGTGTAGGTGCGAGTAATATTTGTTGTTTGTCCCTGGGCAAGGCTTCCAACTTCAATGCTTTCAAACACATAGGAATGGCTACTGTTTGAAAAATCCTGCCATGGATCAAATGCAAGGAGAAGTGTTGTTGGTTCTGATGCTGTAACATTGTTGTTTCTAACCGTACATGTCACCGTGAAATCGCTTCCTTCTTGAATAGTAGTTCTATCAAGGTTCAAATTAACAATTTCAAGATCGGTCGGTTGTACAATTTCAAAAGGAATCGCTAAAACATTGTTTTCAAGACTACTCTCAATCGTGCCTGCCGATGGGTGTGTTTCAGCAATAAGGTAATACTGTCCAATGTAAATACCTTGAGACCAATCTGAGGTTTCCCAACCATCATTATAAGTAGGCATTGTAGCTTCATTATTTATATCATCCGATAGACTTGCTGAGACAGAATGGATAAATTTATCATCGGGGCTCAATACATTATCCACCGAAAAATAATAATCTACATAAGCATATGAGATTTTGTTCATTGGGCTCATGTTTTTAACAAAACTACTAAAATGCAAGGCGTTTGTCACCCCCTGAATTGCAACAAGTGGTTCTACACTGAAACTCTGTATTTCAAGGTCAGGTTTATCTGTTATTGTTATTTCCTGTACCCAGGTATTATTCGTCTCATCTCTTTCATCAACCTGGTTGTTTACATCAATAACTGCAATTACAAACCATTGGGTCCCCTCCATGTTTTCAGGAAGAGTCATTGGTAATACACCTTCAAAACTTGTATTTCCTTCAGAATTTCCTAAAACAATGGATGATAAGCGAATATCTGTTTCGGTATCAAGTATAACATCATCCGACAAATAGGTTCTTAAAATATGATCACCTGCATAACTTAAGCCATTATTTTGCCCTATTGAATTCATTTCTCCATTTGAATGCCAAATATAGTAGTACAGGTCTATATCAGCACCCTCAATAAAGGAGGAGGTAATCGCATTATCCTTTCGTATACTGGTACTTTCAAAATACAGGTCTGGCTGTCGCCAAACACTAATTTGTCCCATGACTATATTATTATCTTCATTGCTTTCTTTAATATCACACCAACTATTTGGACAGGCTGCTTCACCATCTGCCTTGGCAATAATGTACCAATTGCCTCCTGCAGTTTCAAATGGAATTGGTAATTCAAAATCACTAACATTAAAGATTTCTCCATTTGCCAGTTCACTAACAGTTACTTCACCTAATTCAATATCGTTAGAGTGGTGCAATACATCATTCTCCGACAAATAAAATTTTAATTTGCTTTCAGGAGCAACTCCAAAATCAATGTTACTAACACTACATGAAACATTAACCGAGCTGCCAGCCATTACATTGTTTGCACTTAAACTAATTGACTGCATTAATAAATCCGGAAAGTTATTAATTTGTATAGGGGTGTAATTGGTATTGTTGGTTTCATCAGCTTCTTCAATTAAATTATCAGGGTCAACATAAGAAACAATGTGCCAATTGCCTGTTGCAAATCCATTTGGGATAGTTACGGTGTACGATAATTGTTGAAAAGGTTCGTCCTGAGTAAAGTCTTCGGTACTGATGCTGCCCAGTTCAGTATCTTGGGCATCGTAATTCTGATCAGAGGATAGGAAAAACTTAACATCTGTTGCTGGTGCATCAGAGTTTCCCCAGTTGTTTATACTTACATGTAACTCAAACTGTTCGCCAGGGAAAAATGGAATCAAATATTCCTGAGACCACAGAAGATCATAATCTGGCAACCTAAATATTTGAAATGGTTGTACAGTTGTATTTATCAGGTAATTATCTTCTGGTATTGCAGTTTCATAAGCCCTGAAGAGTAGGTTGTAGCCTCCCATATCAATATTTTCAGGAATGGTAAGATCAAGGATGCACGATTTTGGGGGATCTGCTGATTTAGCAGTTATCCAATCGTTTAAAATGGCACCTATTTCTATGTCTGAGGCATCAAAAGCTCCATCTTTCGATAAATATACTTTCAGATTATATTCCAGATTTTCTTCACTGGAATTATTCACCCTAAAGTGTACCTTAAAATCATCACCTGGTCTGCCACCTGGCGCACCTAATTCTTCAAATTCGTAGGCGGTATCTAACACTTTAACATCAGAAACTGATAGAGCAGGATAAGTCTGGGTGACATTTATCTCCTGCACTGTCCAGTTATTGTCTTCATAGTGTTCATCAATTTCATCATCAGCATCAACAATGGAAATAATAAAATAGCTGCCCGTACTGGTTTCTTGTGGTATAGTAATTAGATCAGGCTGAAGGACTGAAATTGTACTATGTGGTTCCATAGGAGGGACAACTTGCTCGGTTAATAGCGTAGCCCACTCAATGGTGTTAGAATGAGGAGACAGGTAAAATTTCACTTTATTGGCTTTTGAGGTTGTACCTCCGTTATTGAGCACCCAATATGAAAATCCATGCCCCCATAAATAGTGGCCTGAGTTTATTTCTATAATATTACCGGAGGTTTCACCAGTTAAATCGGGCTTGGTTACACTTTCTCCATTTATTGGTATTTCAAATGTCTCGGGTGAACTATATGTTTTGATATCAATCCTACCTCTTTTTTCTCCAAAAGATTCGGGTTTAAAAGTAACATAGATTTTCTTTGTTTCTCCTATATCAAGAGATAGTTTGTTGGGTACTACTGAGAAGTCGTCTACATCAAATGGGATTTTAAGACCATATGGGTCTCGTTCATAAGGAGCTAGCCATATACCACCCGTTACTTTGTAATTTATTAAATTCGTTATTTCGATTTCTTGCGTAACAGATTCACCAGAAATTGTATTTTCAAATTCTAAAGATTCAGGATTAATTGAAATTACAGCGTTGCCAATATATGGAGATACATGAAATAATGCACCATAGTCCTTTCCATCAGTACCATCATTTCTATAGAATGATTCTGAACTT
The DNA here is from genome assembly GCA_050291445.1 of Bacteroidales bacterium. Classification (GTDB taxonomy): domain Bacteria; phylum Bacteroidota; class Bacteroidia; order Bacteroidales; family NBLH01; genus NBLH01. Next base: position 21,012 of record JBNKJW010000202.1, read on the forward strand.
AACCAGTAATTTTGATTGTCAGGATCTTGAAAACCAATTTCCCATTGTTCATCAACTGTTCCCCAATCCTGAGCAAAACTCCCATGATGATAAGGTATCCAAACCGATGTTGAATAATAAGTATAATCATTACTATGGGCAAATACTGAACTACCAACCAACCTGGTGTAATCTATTGTTATCTTAGGATAAGGAAAATCTCCAGGGGTTGCATCGTAAAAAATCGCCCCCATACGCTCGTCTTCATTAGTACCCAAAATACTGTTTGTAATTGTAATATCTGAATTATCCCTAAGATAAATCATGTGTCCTAATTTGCGGTTCAACTGAACTCCAGAAGGATCATCATCAGATTCATTACCCAATAATGTAATATGATTGATATTGATATTTGCATTTGATGCATAAATACCCCCTCCTTTGTCACCATAATTACTATGAATTAACACATGCTCTAAATCAAGGTTGGCACTGCTGCAATAGATGCCTCCACCTTCTTCAGAATTTCCACCAGTCAGGTGCATACCAACAATTCTTGTTGTTCCCTCAAAAGAGCCATCACCCACTAATTTTACTACACTTCCTTCATTGTTCGCATCAATTATGGTGTTGTCGATGTAATAAGGATCACCTGTTTCAAGGAATTTGGAGGTAAGGGTAATGTTTTTACCAAGTATTTTAATAGGAACGTTATAGGTTCCTTCTTTTAAAACAATTTTGCTACCATCCTCTACGTTTTGGATGGCAACAGCAAGGTCGTCATTGTTTTCAACCTCCCAGAATGATCTGGGTTGGCTTACATAAATAATCTTTTGCTCATAAGTATTCGGGAAGGTGACGATTATCCTACCAAATCGGTCTTCACTTTCACTTTGGCTACAAGAAATCCTCAATTCATTGTGTGTAAATCGGTCTATATGTATCCAGTCGCCATCAACCATTATGCTGCCTTTGCTTTTGTAATCAACACCGGTGGTTATTGTTTCGGTTCCATTTATTACCACGGTTTCTGTTCCTCCGCTAAATGGAAAATCTAGATTGTATGGGGTACCCAGAGTTGGAGATGTTGGGAACTGGGGGTTTTCAAAACTTAATTCTGACTTTATAAGGACTTTTGTACTTCCTCCCACACCACCAACACAATTACCATTTTGATCAGTTGCTTTAATATAATAAGAAATTAGATGCTCTCCAGCTTCCAGGCTGGACAAACTTGTACTATTAGATAGAGTTTGCGGAGGATAATACCCATTAACGGTAGAACCACTTGAAGGTATACTCCTAGGTGTTCCATCAGGAAGTTTTTTAGTAGACCATGTATCTTCCCATAGAGTTGTTTCAGGAAGGGTACATGAGGAGCCTGAAGATGCAGGTACATTATGGGTTTGAAATGTAACAATTCCTGTGTTGCCTTGCAGAAGAACTGCCTTGTCAGAAAATACTTCGCCATGAAAACAGTTATTTGTTGGGCAGCCAGATGGATTTGAACCTGTATTATAGTTCCCGACAATAATAGTAACAGGATTACTCTTTGCCCAAATCTCGGGGCTAAAAGCATAGCTGACTTTTAATTGCAACGTATATGTTCCTTCCCCTTTTTGTAAATTAAATTCAGTTGACCTGGTGTTTAGCATATGACCTCCTTCTAGTTCGCCATCAACAAATAATTCCCAGTGTATTATTTCATTGCCAGGGTCTATTCCGATGGAGCAGTTTATTGTCTGATTATCTACTGGAAAATATTGAGAAATATCTAAACTTGGCTCTAAACTTGGGTCCGGATCATTTGGTGGGGTCTCATCACCTACTGTTACCCATTCTACAAAAGGTTCTGTAGCAAGTACATTTACATCACCTAATGTGGTAGAAGAAGAAATTGCCCCAGACTTGTCTAAGTATTGTACGCTTAAACTAATCCTAAAAGTCCCTGATATCAAATAATCATGCTCTCTCGGATTAGGAACATCAGATTCTGTTCCGTCTCCAAATGTCCAGCTATAACTTACTATTAAATTAGTAGGTATGTTAATATTTGGTACAACCATAACTTTTGTACCATCAACCTGGTAGGTAAAAGTTGCATCAGAAGTTCCGTACTGCGCATTCAGCTTTACAGATAGCCCTATCAATATTAAAATTAAAAACAATCGGTTTTTCATGATTTTATGTTTATCTTGTAAAAGGTTATTGGTTTATATACCCAAATGGTAAACCCTTTGGGTTTTCGATTTGCTTGTATTATCTGAAAAATGCACTGTAAGTGTTACCTCCGAAATTATTTCGCTAATAGGAAATATATGTGTTACTGAAGAGGTTGAGTCATTTTGCACAACAACTCCGTTAACGGTCCATTCCCAGCTTTGCACTTCGGCCAGGTTTGCCTGGGGAACCTGGCCAATAAACTGGTATTGAGTACCTGTTCCGGATATAGCTTTCATAAATTTATAGGTGAAATCAAACTCAATATCATTGGCCATTACCCTGTTTACTGTTATATAATCCTGTTTGGTTTCTACCACCTGCCCATTGTTATTAATAGCTGTTAAAGTAACGGCATAAGTTCCCTGGTTTTGATAGGTAACCTGCGGGTTTTTATCAACTGATTGTGCCGGGTTACCACCAGGGAAATCCCATTGCCAGGTGGTGGCATTGGTGCAGGATAAATTGGTAAAAGTAACCGTTTCGCCCTGACCAGTTTCAGTTTTGTCTGCTTTAAACTCAGCACAGGTGGTGTTTCCAAGTGGGGCAAAATCAACTGTTAAATCGCCTGTAAGATTGGCATTTGCATCAGTACGTATAAATAACAAAATCAGTTTGTCGGTGGCATTAACTACCGGCATGTTAAAGGTTTGCGAACTTTGCCCGTTTAAATCAATATTCTTTGAGCTTAGTATTTGATCATTAGCATCCACAATATATGCTCTTACATGGGTATTGTTGCCATCGCCGTTGATATCGTTGCTGATGGTGAGTTCAAGATCAGTACCCACATTGGTTAAAAATACCTCGCGGGACTGAATTTGGTAAGGATGAGCTAATGATACATTCATCCCTAATTGAAGATAGCTGTTGTAATGATTTTGGATAGCTGATGAATATTGATAAACATATAGATCCGATCCATCAAAAACATATTCATTGTGGGTGTTAATAGTGGACTGGTTATTTAAAATACTATCTTTTACTGCATAAAGGGTGTCTTGTATTTCGGTACGAATAGTTGCGTACATGTTTGAGTTATCGACATTGTAAAAATTTGAGACTTTATTATCATGACAGAAATATAAGTTTTCTGCAAAATTGATAAGCAATTTATTTAAGGTGTTGTAAGTGCCACCACCTGCAGCAAGTACGCTATTCATATCGGCCTGTATAGTGTTTGGGTTTATTAAATTTGCCGTTGATTCTTTTATAATATTAAGCCCGGCTTTTGTATTGGGCAATTGGCCGTTGTTTTGGGAATAGGTTTCAAACAAATATCGCCAAAAGGCAGCCCACCAGTAGGGGTAAGTTTTTGACAATAAACCTTTTAAATACATGTGCTCGCCATTTGGATAAGCAGGTCCCCCGCCCACTTTATAGTTATTCATTAACAGGTTAAGCAACGATTTTGTCCTTTTGTAATAAGACCTATTCTGTAAATACTCTTCGTTTGGCTGCTGACTATACTCTTCCATAATTAGTGTTTGCATAAAAGCGGCCTGTCCTTCTGTCAGCCAATCCATTTCGTCAGGGATATTTGCGCCTTGCCGCAAACTGTATTGTATGTTATGGAAAAACTCATGCCCCATGGTTGAATAGGTAGCTGCTTCTTCATCGATATAACCACTCCGCAATTTTTTTATGTTGCAGTCGAAGGTAATGTTCCTGCTGGCTATGGACGCTTGCGCAAAACTATTTACATACCGTCTGTATGGGAAATTTGTCAGGCTATATCCATTTATATACAAATCCATCTCATTGTTATCATCAAGTAACTGGTTATTGGGTAAACCGTTGCACAAGTCCCACTTGTAAATTTGCCAGTGCCAGCTAAAGTTGAGGGCATCCTCTGTTATGGCTAAAAAGTTATTGGCGCTTACATGCCCTGGGATGGTATCCAATACCCCCAGCCATGAATCTACCCAGTTTACTTTGTAATTGAAGTTGTTTGAGTTGGTAAAGGTACCGGTTTTTTGGCGTTCGGTGACGAAATAGTAATTTACAGGACGTAAATCTTGTACATTAGTAGGATTTGGCTTCCATATTTTTATAACTTGACCGCTTTGTCTATAATAAAATTGCAATATATATGTTTCAGAACTAGCGTTAGTTGCATTAAATGTAAATGGGCCACGAAAACCCCCTGCAAAACTATAATCATTATTTTCAAAAACCGTATTTGTTAAAGGATCTATTATTCTCACTCCCATCTCATCAGTAACATCCAAAACTGTAAATTGGATTATTGTATTCATATTAGCTCCATCGCTTGAAATCGGAAATACAAGTTGATGAACATATTCACGATATTTTTCATCACTCCAACAACGGTAATATGTAGTATTAGGAGTATTACTCTGAATCCCAATCGCAAATAAATTGTTACTTATAACATGTAAAAATGACAATAATGATATAAATCGTATTTTTTTCATTTGAATATTCTGTTAGCTAAATGAATGATATAAGTCGCTTGATTAATTTTTGATTCTTTCTTGCAATGAAATTGCATATCATATCTTTATTGATAATTGTGTGAACTTCAAGAACATCATTATTAATTTTTCCTGTTGTTAAATAGTATTTATTTGTAGAAAATTGATCAAACTTTTTTTCATCAATTAGTTTCGTTTCGTCTATAATAATATTGGGATATTCTGGCTGTAAAATCCAATAAATTGCTGTTTTTATTAAGTCCTTGTGAGATATTTCACCTACATCGTAAAAGTAATAGGCAAAGCTATTTATATAGGTGTCTAGAAATTCAGTTCCCCTATAAGTAGCGACATAGCGATTAACATAGAGTTCATGACCATCATATTTATCATGGTACCATTTAGCACCTGGGTACATTTTTTCAAGGAAAGGGCAAAAGTTTAATATTTCTTTCCTTTCTGCAGTTGGTGCTGTTTTTAATTTGTTATATTCAGGTTCAGTATCTTCACTATCATCTATGATTGTGTAAGCCGGATCATATAACTTTGGGTTCATAACCGGAATTTTCTCTGTAATAACTGAGTCTTTTACACTTTTCTGCTGTGTAATTTCCTGTTTTACAGTATCCTGGTTATTCCCATTTTTGACATAGCTTATTGGTACTGTATCGTTGTTTGCCAATTGTTTGTTGTTTGTTTGTTTTTCGTTTTTTCCTGCAAGGTTTTGTTTGGGTTTACAGGTTTGGAAAAGTACTATTGCCAGTATGGCAAATAGTATGAAGTAGTTTTTTTTCATAGTTTATTATTTATTGGTTTTATTTAATAGTAAGAGTATGCTATTGTGGTTTGTCCTTACAAATGATTTGGTTCCCGTCTTAAAATAAAAGAGCGTGGAACCGTTGCTTATCCGCCTTTAAGGTTCTGGAAAACCCGCATACACAAATAAGAACAGCCCACGCCGTAGCGTGAGCATTTGTCCTATTTCTTGTGTATGCATAAAATTTTCCAGATTCTAAAGACAAGAAATAAGCTAAACGCTTATGTATTATATTTTTATCTAATGTATTATGCCATAAATCCTTTTTGGTTATTAATGGGTCAAAGTTAGTTATTTGCAGATAACTGGGAAAATTATTTTTTGTTGTTTGGGTTTTCATTGTTGTTGGGTTTTATTTTTATTTATGCAGGCAAGATGCCTTGGTTTAGAACGACATAGCGGGACGCTATGCCGAGCGGGGCATGATAAAAACTAGCCTTTGCATGTTTGGTTGGCTTGCACTGTAGGGCACTATATTGTGGTCTTACATAAAACTCATAAGATTCACTCCATTCAGGCGTATAACCTGCATTATAAGGTGGGCGTACTATATTAAGCTGAAGATTATGAAAACCCGTTTGAATACCTGATAAATATTCTATATCATCTACATTTGCTCCTCTATCACAACTTTGATTTGGATAATGCTGGACTCCATCAATATAATATTTAAAACAATAATCTAATGGGCCTGTGTTTTCGGTCTTTGGATAAAAACTAAAATCTCCTGACGTAAATACTCCCTTCTCAAATTGACTTATATCGGGAAAAACAACATAAGGTTTAAATGATCCATTGGTTATACTAAATATAGGTCCATTATTTATAATAGGATCAGTAACAATATGAATCGGATAGGTGTCTGAACCACCATATGAAACAGTATAAGGGACAGTAATATATTTCTCATAAGGAATTGTTCCAACAACCGTATTATCCTCGTCATTTTTCATATATGTTACTGCAAAGCTTATTTTATAGGTTCCGGGTTCACTATAAGTGTACCCTGTAGGGAAAGGATCCCTAAAGCCAGACTCTGTCCCGTCCCCAAATTTCCAAACGTATTCGGTGATTAATGACGGGTCAATAGGTATTACCGGGTTAACATATATAGTCATTCCGCTATTGGTCACAATATCAAATGAGACACCTGACTCAGTTTGTGATATTAGGTTAAATGAAACTATAACAAGAAAGATATTTAGTATTAAAAGTTTTTTCATCTGCTTTTTCTTTTAATTATTTTTTATGGTCAGATGAAACTGCTCCGATTTATCAGAGCTTGTTTCATAACTATTTATTTAAAAAGACTAATGTTATCAGTTTAATGCAGTTTACATATGAAGATTATCGATTGAATCCACAATTATAAATCACTTTTGTTATGGATTTGGTAGTATTATCAGCAGTAAACGATACAGTTAATGTTACTGAAAAAGATGGCAATGAAGATCCTGCAGCATAGGTAACTGTTTCCCCACTTAAGCTTGAGCTGTTTATATCCCAAATCCAATCACTAATATCCGTATCTGAGACACATTTCAATTCTGCTGTCGTAGGGTTATATGTAATATCAAGTTCGGCATAAGAGGCTTGGGATTTAGTTACAGTGATATAAGCTGGTTTTGGTAAAATGTGTTCCATGGCACCTTTTTTTGCTGTAAGCCTTACCATAAAAGTCCCTTCATTTTCATAAGTTACTTTAGGACTTTCCTCGAAGGAGGTTTCGGGAGTGCCACCTTCAAAAAACCACTCGTATTCAATAGCTCCCTGAGAAGTATTAACAAATTCAGCTACCTGATTATCTTCAATTATTTTGTCTTCATCATTTACATAAAAACCAGCAAACAAACATCCTGTTGCTGTTTCATTTGAAGTTGTACCTATTTTAAGAACATGCCTGGTATCAAGACCAAAGCTGCCAGCTTCGGACCATGTACTGGCATCCATTCTTCGTTTAAGTTCATTGCCCGGAATCATATCTCTTTCTACACCAAAGCCTTGCAGGGCTGTTCCGTTTTTATCCTGTCCGTCTATTGTAATTGTAAATTGCTGGATTCCCTGCTCATTGAAAAAAGGTTCAATGACTTGGGTATCAATAATATAATACCACTCCGTCCCCTTGCTGTTGTATTGTTCTGCATCTCCTTCCAGTTGCATTCCTTCAATTTTTAGACTGAGAGATTGCATTGGTTCGCTGGTATAAATTATTACTACCGCATCGTAATTACCATCAGTGGCCATGTTCTTGCAATTTGAAGAGAAGGTTAGCGCTCCATGCTCCCCGTATTCGCTGTTCCATGTCCATTCTTCTTCATAAATCAATTCTCCACCCGAAGAAATTTTAACTTTTTTCACAAAAGGTGCAAAATTATCAATCACATAAGTATCCTGAGCCTTTAATGCAAAAGGAAATATAAATATGATTAACAAAAGGGTTGATTTTAGTTTATTCATTTGTTTTTGATTTTTATACTGCTTATACTGTTTTTATATTTTAATTCCTACGCCAATTCTAAAGTGGAATGGGTTATTAAAAAAGTCCAACCGATATTCACTTATATTTTGCAATTCATACGGAAGGGTTGGGTTATCATATCTAGAGTTGGATCTGCGGAAATTAAAAATCTCAAAGGGGAGATTTAAATCTATGTAAACCTTTTTTGAAATGTTATAAACCCCTCTTGCCACCAATTGCATTTTAGCCCCTATTTGTGTATATTTATACGGATAAGAATCTGATCTTTTTGGTTTTGTTGTAAAAGATTTTATATAAGGTTCTAATGATGCACCAAGCATGAAGTCGCACTTTCTATTAGAATTAATCAATTTTCGGCTGTATTCGTACCTTATATTCAGCCTGAACATTGATGCATTTTGTCCGTTTACAATTTGATTGGTGTCTTGTTGAACCTTGAATAACCGGGCTTCATAATCATTTTTAAACACATTTATTCTTGACAACTCTATTTCGTGAACAGATTTTGTTTTTTCAAGTGCAAGGGCTACAGAAAAATGTCCAAAATTTGTTGTTGTCCGTTCAAGACCTATTTTGTTACTATGGAATTTTGACGATATTACGTTATCATCCACGAAAAAATCAAAGTTGTAGTAGACCTTTACATGAAGGTTTCTTTTTTTTGCCTTTTCACCATTTGAAAGGTTCCTAATCCTGTTTTGTGCTACCATGTAATTGGTATTACAAAAAAATCCCAGGATACTAATGGTTAATATTACCAGCTTCTTAGTGTTCATTTAGATAGTTTTGCTTTATAATTTAATACCTATACCCAGTTTAAAGTTAAGCCCTCCTTTAAAAAAATCGTTGTAAGGTTGCTTATCTAAAAATTCGGATAAGTCGGAATCAAGTTTTTTTCTAAAAAGCCACCCAAAGTTTGCAAGTTCAACAGGAACATTTGCATCAATATAAAGTTCATTGCTAATGTTGAATATTATACGGGGGGTGGCACAAAGCTTATTTCCTAAATATGAAGTCTTTTTCAGGTGATGGCCGGTATCTTTTCTTTTTTCTGTTAATATTTCGATATATGGTCCGGATGATATGCCCAGAAAGAATTCAAACCTGTCTTTAATATTAATCAGCCTGTGGTTATATCCGTATTTAATATATAAACTGAAAAGAGTATTGGTTTCACCACGTATTGTTAATGATGCATAAGGGTTGTATGTGACAGAGGTTTCTGGGTGTTCAATCCGGAAATAGTTGATTCCGGCTAGTTCAATTTCGTGCAACGATTTATTTCGTTCAATTATAAACCCCAATGAAAGCCTTCCAAAATTCGAAGAATTTTCTTTTTCGCTTATAATATCGTTGATAGTATTTTGATTACTAAAACTATTTTCGGCTTTAATAAAACCGTAATACATTTTTAGGTGATAACTACTTTTTATAATTTTTTTTCTTTCAGGATTATTTTTCGATTTTTCCTGGCCTGTTATGTGCTCTGCTTTAATGAAGAATATGCATAGCAGGGCGATGATGAAAAATTGAAAGTAAAACTGATTTAATGGTTTTGTTTGCATATTATTCTTTTTCAAAAATGTGCAAAGTATTATCTATATCAAGCACATACAGTTTGTTTTCGTGCCAGACTAATGCATTGTTATTATTAATTATTCTGTAGTTAATGCTAAAAAAATCCAAAACTTCAAAGGTCTTTCTTTCAAGTATGCAAATTTTACCATAAAACACATCTACTACAATAATTACGTCATCATAAACCCATAATGGACCTGAAGCATGAAACTCTGAAAGTTTAGGATCCTGTTTCAATTTCTTTTCCCTTAGCACTTTCCCTGTTGCGGCCTCAATTTCGTACAGCTCTTTCCCTGTCTTTTTATAAATTTTATCCTCAAGAATTTGATAAGCCCCCGAAATTTCATGCTCTAAAAACCATGCTTTTGAACCATCTTTTGCATTTAATGCTAAAAGCTGGCCTCCCCTAAGTGGAGTATAAATAAGGCCATTGTAATTGAAAATATCCCCGTCTATTTCGTTGGGTTTATCTGAAAGAACTTCTTTGGTGTCGCGGTGGCGCATGATATTGCGGCCAAAGTCACTTGCTTTGGTGTCCCAAACTAATTCTTCATCACGGTTATAGGCTTGTATATTTGTTTTGCTAAAACCTTTATAAATAAATAGGTTTTCGAACTGTAAATCGTACAATCGGTTGATCTGTGATAAATTATATTTTGTGTTAAGTTGGTATAATGTCTGGTTCAAATCTTTGTCACGATATGACAATTTTAGTAAATTTGGAATAGCTTGTTTAATCGTATCCAAATAAAACCTCTGTTTACTAATCTGTTGAATATTTTCACCATTAAATTCTTTTAAACAACTTCCATTTTCATTTTGAAATATGACCTTACCATTAAACTCTTTAAAAAACCAAACAGGCTCATTTAACAGTAACTTATTTTTACTTTCCACCAAATGAAACAACCCTATTATTTTACTACGATCATTTTCGTTTTTAATGCTATACAAAGTTCCAAATGGAGTTTTAGCAACTTGATGTGTATTTGTTATTTTTTCTAAAAGTTTCATAATGTTAAATCACTTTTAAATATTTCATCAAACCAATTATTGTTTTTCTTCAGTAAGCTTTCTAAAATTTCTGCATTATCGACGTTTTGGCCAAAATAATCGGTAAAGAGGCTCCTTATCTTTGGGTCTTGTAATAACTCACCTCCCTCAAAATTCTTCCACGCTTTAATAATTTGCTGTTTATGTATTCCGGCATTTAATCCATCTTTTATCGCTTCGTTTAAAATTACTTTGTAATCCTTTAAATCAGTAATGTTCTTTAATGAATTAAAACTTTGCGTAGCAAAATTAGAACCTGAGCTGGCTACCCCGCTAAAAAACTCCATTCCTGCTTTGGTCTCAAGCTCAATTATTCTTCCATCAGGCATTTTAATATGTAAGTCAGAAAATGAGTTAATTACTTTACCATTGCTTAAAGTATTGGTTAATTGCCTTTCAAATATTACTTCATCGGCGTTTTGGATGATTGTTTTTAGGTCATTTTTCAATAATCTTTGCAATTGAACATAAGCATGTCTACGGGTGTAATCTAAACCATTGTCAAAACCTTCTGAACCAAGAAATTTACTTAGATTAGATGCCCCAGGACTACCTGGTTTTGGCAAAGCTTCTAATAATTCGCCTACCTGATCGCATAATTCTTCATACGATGGGGCAGGTATGTCACCACCCCATCCCCCTTTTTTCAACATATTACCCAAATGAGTGTCAGAAATATCATGATCCAAGAGTTTAGCAGTTTTGCTCCTTAGCCTTTTTAATGCATCCAAGGCTTCAATTTTGCGACTTATGTTATTTGCATTACCAGCTCTGCCTGCCTCCTGGAGGACTTTCCAGGCATTAAAAGCATCTGGATCAGCTGCAAATTTATCCAGAAGTTCTAATTTACCATTCAAGTCTGCTATTAAATTATCGACCTTTTCATCTGGAAATTCTTCTAAAAGGTTGTCAATTTTTTTAAGACCATCATCTTTAAGCCAAAACATTAATTCTTCAAAATCTTTTAAAGCTTTGGATTTTAATTTAAGCCGCCTGAAATAACTTTTTGCAAAAAATTTGTATGGGGATATTTTTAACCCAACAATTTTTTTAAGTCCCTTAAAACTGTTATTTACAGCATTTAAGCCCGAAGCAAAACTGCTTGAGCCTCTTGATAAAAGGGCAACTCCAACCTGGGTGATTGCTTTTGAGATGTAATAATCCGTTTTATCGGGATAGATAATAACCTCGTCAATTTCATTAACAAAACCTTCGGCCATTGCAAGAACCCCTTCTTTGGTAAATATTTGGGCAAAAGCATCCCTTTCTTCTTTATCGCCTATTAGCTTTGCAATGGTCCTGGTCATCATAGGGGCTGCTGTAACAACATTGAGACTTTCGTCAACAACCCCGCAAGTAATTGGTCCCAGGTCGGCATAATATGGGATATAAGGGTACAGTTCGGAACGGTTGTACCACATGCCCTCAAGCACTGTCCCGTTTTTCATCATGCTTTTGGCACACTTAAAAAACACCTGGCCAAAGCGTAAAAATTCATCTGGTTTTTTTACGTCATTGGTAGCAAACTTTAGCTCTTCTTCCGCCCTTCGTTTTGTCCAATAAGCTATTTTTTCGGCCGCTGCCTTAAAAGCAATTTGAACCTGTTTTACTTGTTCTACAGAAATATAGTAACCCAATTGGGTCATCCTTTCGGTATACTCCTCAACACACTCTGCAATAAAATTATCGCCAAGTTCTACTTCATATCTCATTTGCCCGTTACTGAAAGTAAAACTCATTCTTACATCAGCTTGTTCTTCAGGATGAGCATCTAAATAGGGCGATTTTAGTATCTCATCGCCATCAGGGTATTTTAAGGTTACCTGGTATGTCGGATCGTCTGTTTCATTATATCCAACTGTATTTAATCTTGTAATTATGTCATTGCGTATTTCCGATTTATTGGCAATTGGGTCATCGCTAAATTCTGTAATGGCAACATTGGTATCTTCAATTAGAGGAGTGGCATTAAGGCAAGCTGCAATCCTTTCAAACAGTAAATCGATGTAATTAATATCGCCCTGCCAGCCAACTTCACAACTAAAGGCATTTAGCAATAATTCATCAATATGCTGGCTACAATCTGTACTAATTAGAGGTTGCTCATCACCATCCTGTGCATAAAAATAGGCTCCTAGATAATTGTCCCAGTATTTGGTATTATTTGTATATTCTTTGGCAGGTATAGTATTAATTTTTGCAGATATTTCCTGATCTTTTGAATAGGTGTAATAAATAATGAAACAAATGTTTTTACCTTCCCAAATCATGGACATATTAGTCCCGTTGCTTATTGGTAAGTCTTTATACCCTTTGTCGTCATCATTATTTGTTTCGCATTGCCTGCAATGGACAATAGCTGCAATTTTAGAGTTGAGGTACCTGTTGAGTTCATAAGCTCTTTTTTCGGCATGTGAGCGGGTTAAGTCGTACATTATTGTCCCGGTCAGGTTGCCGGCCGGAACATTTACTATCCCGGGGGAAGTGCTTTTTAGAGTAACCCCGCTTTCAAACCTTAAATAGAAGTTAATCGGAAAGTTGTCAGCAAACTGAAACTCATTTGGCAATTGAAAGCTTAAAGCATCTTCATTTTCTTCTGATAATGTAATTGTCCCTTCTGAATAGTTATAAAAGGCTTCAGCTTCGGCAGAACCTGCTTCCCACTCGGCAACAATATAAATTTTTGTGCCACCCGGGATTACACCCGATTTTACACCGAATACGGGGAACAAACTTGGCTGATCAATCCGGTTTAAATAGACAGGTAGTTTTTTTATTGTATTATTTTCATCAATTCTCCAGAAAGGGGCCTTATAACCGGCATATTGTATGCTTAAACTTTGCAACGAAACATCAATATCAATAGGAGTATTTTCATCAGTGTATTTGTAATTGGCAACGTTTCCTCTAAAATCCTTTGCAATAACTTTAATGGTATATTCTCCATCAGGGAATAAAGCCTCTTCTATAACAGATGCAGTTTTGTCTTCCGTCCCTTTTTTTTGCTTAACATCCCAAAAGTCATCAAAATTATTTGTTTCACTAAAAGGATTGCTTGTTACTACATATTCGAATTTTTTATTGTTGGTGTTCTCTGAATATACACTTGATGTTGCACTATTGGAAGGAAGTTGGTTGTTGCTATTTGTTAAATCCAGTTTGAAACAAATAGGTTCATCGTTATTTGTTATTAAATTACCTTCTAAATTTTCAAATTGTATCTCAATTTCTTTAATACCACACCTGATTGAATTATTACCCTGATTTGCTGTCCAGGTAGCCGGATCGTAAACATCTACTATGATATCTACTTTGCCAGTAAGCAACTGGCCTGGTGTGAAAACTTGTCCTGTATTATCTGATACCAGTTTTACATTTTTAATAACTGGCGCAACATTATCTTCAAAATCTCCCAGACTGTTTCCTTCAGCAATTGGGTTTATCCAGTCTTCAGTTGTAAGTGAAGAACTTTCCCTAAAGTGCAGATAATTAAGATTGTTTACATAGCCTAATAAATCTCCTTTAGTAATTAAGTCGCCTGATCCAACTTTTATATCAGTTATATTTTGGTACCAAAACCTTCCAACTTTAACATTATCGGCATTTATTGCTGTAACCAGGCCACTAGACACGGCATAAACGGGTGCACCTTGAGGAGCGTAAATATCAATGCCAGGATAAAAAGCTGGTTCATCATTAACTTTGTAATATTGCCCAAAAGTAGCAATCACAGGATGTTGTTGCAGTTGGTCTACTCCATCAGCTGGCTCATGGTTGGCATCTAAAGGCCATGTTGATTGCGCACTGATACTTAGAATATTGGAAAAAAGAAAAAATAGCAGAATGTAAATGTGATTGTTCATTAGTATTTGTTTTGTATTTTAATGACTATTATTAGGTTTTATTTTTTTACAAGTTTATACTGATTCCATCTTTAATTGCTACTAATTAGCAACTACTAAAGTTGAATAATTTAAGATAAGTAAATAGTATCTATATCAAACAGGAATTAGGCAATAAGAAAATAAAGGGGATTGGGTTTTACAATAGATAAGCCTTTCAAGTGTGTGATCTCTTTTTTCATTTCTTTTTGGGTTGGTTAATGATTTTTAATACCAGCAAATGTAAATAAATAACGCATACTTGCAAGGGGTAAAATCTGTGATGACGTTATTTAGAATTAATCTAAGTGTGTATATTGTAATCAAAACTCTAGTAATAAATGGGATACAATAAATTTTAGATTTTTTACTACTTTTGGATTTATCGAAAACATTGAAACAATTTGCCATTTGTTTACCAATTGAATATTTATACCGAACCGCTGTTAGTAATTGGTTTGCTTCACAAGCTTGCAAACCAAAACTGCCAGTCGATCGGTATTAAAATTTCAATTTACAATATTTCAAACTGGCTTAGTATAGCATTTGAGCTCTTTTAATTCACATATACAAATTATAAATCGGGGGGGGGATTTATCGATATATGCAAGCATCTGCCTGTTGTCCCCCACACAACAGGCAGGTGCTTATCTAGTACTTAATAAATTTTTTACTCTCAAACGTATTGTCGTTCCAAAGGTTTATGGTGTATAACCCTATGGGTAGATGCTCAACAAATATTGAATGATTATCCTTTAACGAATAGCTTATGTAATCTTCAAATACAATTTGCCCTTTTATATCAAAAATGGCAACTTTTACATTTGAGTTTTCAAATTCATTGCATTTAAAATTTACAATACTACCAACCGGGTTTGGAAAAACCGTAATCGACTCCTTTTCTTCTATTCCAAACAAATCTTCACCAGTGCTTGTGGGTGTACAACTAAAGCTTTCGGGATATTGTGCAAAATCGTTAAGTTCATTGTTGGTATAGTTCCGGCCTATTCCATCCCACCATGACTGAATATAGGAGCTGTTTATGTCAGTAGTATAATTGATGAATTTGCTACTAACCTGAGTTCGATTAAAAATATTCACACAGTTTGAATTAATTTTTAGCAGAAATTGCAACAAATTTTTGAAGGACTATCGGGATAGTTCTAGAAAAATTGGTGTGATTTATGCAAAAATTAATCAAATCTAATAGAAAAT
>JBNKJW010000203.1:0-24054 GCA_050291445.1 Bacteroidales bacterium
GCCAATTTCTACTAAAAATTAACCTAAACTGTGCAATTATTTTATGTCGAACTCAGGTTAATAGCACAACCTGGTACTTAAATCATAAACAAATCGAATGATCTTCGAATAACACATCTCTTTTGGCAGTATTTTACCAGAGCAATCGGGTTTAAGATTCTTTTAAATAATAACACGATTATTTCCGCCAAAAGAGCATACTTGTTTTCTCCAATTTCTTGCGCCGGCGGTATGACTAGTGTTAAGTCAAATTTGATATTTCTGGTAATTAGCCAGGTGACAACATCTGGCTGGTGCACTTGTCAGGTGTTGTCACCTGATAAATTAGCTTTGACATGACACTACGTCATTTCTGCCCCAAACTTCTTTCAGGGTTATTGCTGACCGCCCACTTTGGGGCTAATATGAATTTTTATGACTTATTATCAAGTCGATTTTGATGGTTTAAAAAATAAGTGTTTGATAATTGTCTTATCTAAACCTCCAAATGGGACGTAGGCATTAACCCAGCGCTATCGCACTGGGTTAAAACAACTCGAAAGAAAAGACAGGATTTAACAAAAACAATCTATTTCATAAGAGGGTATTGCAAAAAGTTTTAAACCCGATTGCCTTGAGTATTTTCCAATTTAAAAGGAAAAATTAAATCTTTTCACTAACTTCGTTCATAAAAGTTGTAACCTCATACAATCTTAGTACGTCTAACTAAACAAATGGAGAATCCGGACGAACTAAAAATAATTGAGCAGGTAAAGCAGGGCGATTTGCTTTCGTTCAGACTGTTGGTTGACAAATACAAAACCATGGCCTATAACATTGCCATTCAGGTAGTAAGGAACAATGAAGATGCAGAGGAAGTTACCCAGGATGCTTTTTTAAAAATATTTCAGTCCATCTCAAATTTTAAAGGCGAATCGAAATTTTCAACCTGGTTTTACAAGGTGGTTTTTAACATGGCAGTATCTAAAACCAGAAAAAAAAAGATTGAAACCAGTAATATTGATGAAGTGCAGGTTTCAGATAAAGAAGTTGCAAACACCTATGAAGTTTATTCAAAACTTGAGCAGGTTGAACGAACTGAACAATTAAAAAAAGCGATAAGCAAGTTAAAAGAAGAAGAATCGACAATTATTACTTTATTTTATTTAAATGAAAACTCTATTGAAGAAATAAGCGAAATTACTAATTTCAGCATTTCTAATGTAAAAGTAAAACTTTTCAGGGCCAGGAAGAAGCTTTTTACTATTCTTAATCAAATGAATAACAAAGAAGCAAAAGAGATAGAGAAACTGACAAATTTGTACAGTAAAAACTAAGAAAATGGAAGAGAAGATTAATAAATTCACCAAAAAATTATTTGAAGATTTCAGTCAGGAAAAACTCCCTGCTGATTTCACAGAAAAATTAATGGTAAAAATAGAACATGAGCAGGCTCTTGCAAAGCAGTCAAAATCACTATTTAGCAGAAAATTCATGATCTTATTTTTGGGCACTTTCTTGTCAATTTTTATGATTGGCTATTATTTTAGTGGTACTACTGAAAAAAACGATACAACTTACCATATTACTGAAAAATTAAACTTGCCTGAATTTGATTTTGGGAAAATCACCAGTCTTTTTGATTTTAATATTGAAATAAGTTTATTTATAAAACTATTTGTGGTATCAATTATTATTTTGCTGGTAATAGATTTGCTTTCAGGCTCAGTAATTGATTATTTTTTGGATTCGAAGACGAAAAAAGAAGGGCAGTGATAAAAAAAGAACCTGATTTTGAACTAAAAATCAGGTTTATCTTATTAAAATGGTAAATCATCGTCTCCTTCAGGCGGAATATCTGTTTCTGAAAGTGGTGGAACATCTGACTGATTACTAACAGTTTGACCTCCGGATTTTACAATTTTCCAGGCACGTAAATCTGTATACCACCTACCATTGTATTCTCTCGATTCTGCATTAAAACTTACTAAAACAGCATCTCCCTGAGCCAATTTTTTCACCTCAGCAACTTTATCGCCCCAGCTTGAAAAACATATTTTTTTTGGAAACTGGTCATCAGTTTCAATCACAAACTCCTGTTTCACCCAGCGGCCATTTTTCCCTTCGCCTGACTGTTCTTGTAATAACTGTACAACTTTTCCGTTTACTTCTAAACTCATTATAATTTCGTAATTTAATCTTCTACAATAACAATTTTTTCAATTTTATCACCTTGCCTTATTTGGTCTATCACATCCAGTCCTTCAAACACCTTTCCAAATACTGTGTGCACGCGATCTAAATGCGATGTATTGTTACGATTATGGCAAATAAAAAATTGCGAACCACCAGTATCTCTTCCAGCATGTGCCATTGATAAAACTCCCTTGTCGTGGTATTGGTTTTCACCATCCAGTTCACACTTAATTGTATAACCGGGGCCTCCCGCGCCTGTTCCATCAGGACAACCTCCCTGAATGACAAAATCAGGTATCACCCTGTGAAAAGTTAAACCATTGTAGAAACCTTTTTTTGATAGTTCAACAAAATTAGCAACAGTTCCGGGTGCATCTTTTTCAAAAAAGTTCACCTTCATCAAACCTTTTTCAGTATGTATTTCTGCCGTCATAACTTAAGTTTTTGGTTAAAATTAGAAAAGGAACTGTCTCAACGGCGAAGCCCTCACCGTAGATAAAAGTCATTAAATTATTGGACATTGAGCACTTCTACAAGTGGTATACTGAGCTTGCCGAAGTGCAGCGTCCAAAATCTGGTTTTGAGACAGCCTCTTTTAAATATTTATTAATTAGAGCTGTTTTCGTCAGCTTTCTTTTTCGCTTCTTCCATTTGCTTACGCTTAGCTTCCAATTCAGCTTGTTCTTTAGCAGGATCTACTATTTCTAATAACTCCATTTCAAAAATCAAAGCCATGTTTGGTTCAATTTTACCACCACGTCTAACATTTTGTCCATAAGCCAATTCAGTTGGAATAAACACTTTCCATTTTGAGCCAACAGGCATCATCTGAAGAATTTCCTGCCATCCTTTAATCAGACCATTAACTGGGAATTTAGCAGGCTCTCCTCTTTCAACCGAGCTGTCAAATACAGTTCCATCGATTAATGTTCCGTGATAATGAAATTTCACCTTACTGGTATCAGTCGGGATTGGGCCATTTCCTTCTTTTAAAACAATATACTGGATGCCAGACTCTGTAACCTTAACACCTTCTTTTGATTTATTTGCTTCAAGGAATTCTTCGCCATCTTTCTTATTCTTCTCAATTTTCTTTTGAAAAAGCCCTTGGAAATAAGCCTGAACTTTAGCCATTCCAGCTTGCATATCAAGTTTTGAAGAATCGCCACCTAAGGTAGAAAGCAAAGCTTCGGAAAAAGCTACCATATTTATTTCCTCTATACCACTTTGCTTTAATTTGTCGCCTATATCGGCACCTAAAAGATAACTAACAGAATCAATTTCGGTGCTTAAATCAGCGGTTCCACTACCAGCAGATCCTGATTTAGCTCCTTGGCTACAGGCAACAATAGAAATTAATGCAAAAGACAATAGTAATAATTTGATTTTCATTTTTTTTAGATTTTAATTACCTACTTAAAATTTTAGCACAAAAGTAAGAGATTTTCTTAAAAAGAAAAGTGTATGCTAAAATTTCATTCATAGCAATTTTGATTTGGATTTTGAGTCTATTTCTAACAATGGTTGATTGCTGAAAGATGCATGCCAGCAATTGATATGTGACCAATTTAAATTAAGTAAGAAAATGCAACTTTAGGAATGCGTATATTCCTAATCAGCAACAATTTCCAGCAATTCAATTTCAAAAACCAACACAGAGTGTGGTGGGATAGTACCTCCTGCTCCCCTATCGCCATAAGCCAGTTCCGAAGGAATAAAAATTTTCCACTTTGCTCCGGTTTTCATCATTAGTAGTGCTTCAGTCCAGCCTTTAATTACTCCCTGCACCGAAAACTCAAGAGGTTCGCCCCTACCGTATGAACTATCGAATACAGTACCATCAATCAACATTCCTTTGTAATGCGTTTTTACGCGACTTTCAGCAGTAGGTGTTTCGCCTGAACCTTCCTTTAAAACAACATATTGCAATCCCGACTCGGTTACCTTTACCCCTTCGTTCTTTTTGTTTTTCTCAAGAAAAGCTATGCCTTCTTCAAGGTTCTTTTCAAATTTTTCGCTTTGCAATTTTCTTTGTTCTTCTTGCAACGATTGAAAATAATCACGGATAACCTCCATCCTTTTTTGTTCATCAATCAATAATTCACTCTCTGCAAAGGCATCTTTCATTGCCTGTACAAATAAATCAGTGTTAATTTTTTCAGCACCACTTTTTTTTAGGTTTGCCCCAATATCGGCACCCAAACAATAACTTACCGAATCAATCTGATTTTCAAGTTTAACTTGTCCGGCAACACTAACTGCAATCACCAGGCTAAATATTACTAATAGGTTCTTTTTCATCTTTATTTGTTTAAAAATTTTTACAAGGATATGAAAACTAAATGGTATAAAAAAACAATCGAACCTTCCACCTGAAGTTTCGATTGTTTAAAGCTATGCCTAGCTTATTTTCTATTCATCGTCAATATTTATGTTATTGTCTTTATTTTGTCCAAACGGAAATTGTAACCCTACATAAGGCGTAACATAATTGTCGGCCCTGTATTCGCCATCTTCCATTACCGACCAGGTCCATCTGTAATCAACCCCGGCAACTAAAAACTTATTTAGTTTGTAAGCAAACCTAACTGTAAGTAACGACCTTTCATCCATTACAAAAGCATCACTTAAATCCGTCAAACCACCTTTAACATACTGTCCGGTAATGATAAACTTTTCCATCAACCTCGATGCATCCAAATTTAATGTAAGCATGGCAGGGGCCTCCACCGAAAACTCATCAGGAATCATTAAAGTACCTCCAACCTTAACTTTATCAAGTGCCGTAATCGATAAGGCACCATAAATTCCTTTTTTAGCATCTGTGCTTACCAATTCCCAAAAACGTTCATCTTTACTTATCTCATAGTTTGCATCAAAAAACTGGGGTAGGAAATACTTTTTGTACCAAAGCCTCTCCAATCGAGCATCTACTCTTAATGCACCTGCTGCTTTGAACTTGAAATCGACACCTATTCCAAAGCCATTACCTTTATCATAATCAACCAAGCGAGCAGAGTCTACTGACGCAATACCAGAATTAGCCTCAAGCATCCTTACAGCTTCAAAAACTTCGGATTTATTTTTTGCTAAACTTCCATACTGGGCATAAACTTTTAACTGCATAAACGATGTACTTATTGGCATTACCCCAATATCAACAGCCCAGGCTCTAACACCATCATCTAGAAAATAGTTACTTTTATTCCGAATAGTGCTATCTGAAACACCATCAGACGCTTTAACAGTTGATTCAACATAAGTTTGATCTTTATCAGTTACATAAGTAAACCCAATATCTGTTGTTCTTACAATAGGTATTCTGGTCCTGCCAAATGGTTTCACATAAGGCCTGATAGCCAATAAGTTATGTGAACCCGCGTTATCAAAATCACTGTATAAGCCTTCAATACCCACCATATTTTTAATCAGGATATCCCAGCTTACACCAACTTTTCGTTTTTCAAATCCTATGGAGTTGGTATAATTATCTAACAACATACCATAACCAATACTTTCTCCGGTTAAATCTCCAACCCTGATGTAAAAGGGATCGCGTTTTTTTACACCCCACCTCACATAGCGAAATAACCTCATCCATCCTACACCACTTTCAAACTCTTGCGTTCGCATACCTTTGCCATCAAGGCTAAATAGCAATGGAATATCTAAGCCAAAACCCAACTTACCCAAGGCAAACTCTGGCTGAATACGCATCCCCATGTAGCTTTCGCCACCAATATTGGTATAACCTAACATAGCCCCTAATGAACTTTGCTGATCCATTGGATTGGTTACATCAAAATCGCCAAACTCATCCGAAGGCTCTTCTTCCTGGGCAATTGCAATAAACGGAACAGCGACAAGTAGCGCTAGCAAAAGCATCAGATTATTCATTATTTTTCTCATGATTATTTGTTTTGGTTACTTTTCTTTTTTATAAAATTAATTATATCAATTATTATATTAGACGTAATTTTGTGGTAAAAGGTTTGCATTCCTCCTTAATTTTTATTTGAAACGTACACTTCTAATAATTTAGTTTGCTTATCAGCCTTTAATTCCAGGTTTTTTATTACTGCAGGAATCAGAACTGTTTCACCTTTTTTTACTTTTTCAACAACATTCTCGTCAGAGTGAATATAAAACTCCCCCTCAATGCACATGTAAATAACAAACGAATCAATTAAAATGTAATCTTTTTCAACAGTACCTTTAAAATTAAGTATGTTGGTTTTAAAATAGTTGCATTCAACTAAGTTTACTGTTTTATTTTCAGCAAGTTCATAACTTGTTTTATAGTCTTTCTCAGCTTTAAAGTTAATTACATCTGATGCTAAATCAGTATGTATCTCACGCGGGTTACCATTATCATCAACCCGTCCCCAATCATAAATCCGATAAGTTATATCCGAAGTTTGTTGAATTTCGGCTAATAATATTCCGCTTCCAATAGCATGCACTCTACCAGCAGGAATAAAAAACACGTCACCAGGTTTTACTTTTTCAAAATTAAGCAACCCTTCCAGCCTGCCAGATTGTAATGCAGTTAAGTACTCCTGTTTGTTACAATCCTGTTTAAAGCCACTTATTAATTCCGCACCCTCTTCATTATCAACAACATACCACATTTCCGTTTTACCATATGCCTGATGCCGTTCTCCAGCAACAATATCATCGGGGTGCACTTGTATGGAAAGCACGTCCTGGGCATCAATAAATTTTATCAACAATGGAAATTCAAACCCAAATTTCTCATACACTTCCTCACCTACAAGGTCACCCATGTACACTTCAATCAATTCCTGAAGGGTATTACCGGCTAAAAAGCCATTAGCTGCAACAGACATATCACCTTGTATGCAAGAAATTTCCCAGCTTTCTCCAATATTAGGCAACTTCTCTTTCGGTTTATTCAGGATTGTTGATATTTTCTGTCCACCCCAGATTTTCTCTTTTAAAATGGGGGTAAATTTTAAAGGATAAAGGCCTGTACTCATTTAATTATTGTTAATTAATTTAAAGTTAAAAACTAATTCAAAGCTTTGCAAATAATAATTCGCCACCTAAAAGCTTTTCGGTATTAAATTTGATTAAAACAAGTTATTAAAAAACGCCAACAAATATAATCTATTTTTTTTCAGGCTTTATGTCTTGCATTATTTAAATTTATACAACAAAAAATTACAAATAATAGCTTGTTTTATATATATTTGAGCATTAAAAACTTAGAAACGAAAATTTTTTGGACATTATTTTTTAATAGTTATCAAGGTAATTGCTAATTTTAGAAGATTAATTTCATCAATTACCGAATTTTTATTAGCATTCATCAGGACATTTGGAAGATATGAGCAAATCAAATAAACTGGGTATTCAAAGTCGCTTTCTTATTTTCACTATTTTCATAGTGTTGTCCGGCTTGGCAATTGTAATTCTGTTTTTGTTTTCGGTCAATGAAATAAATAAAAACGACAGCAATTATGAAAAAGCCACCACAATATCTGTTGAATACCAAAAAATGCTGAAGCTGGAACAGCTTTTTCTGGTTCACCACAGCGAAGAAAAAAACTTTTTTAAATCAGGCAAAAGCAAGTATGTTACAGAACATGAAAAAGCTGCGCAAAAGATAAACACCCTGCTCGAAGAATTTGAATTAACAAATGATGAATTAAATACCGAAATAGAAAATAAGATTGAAAAACTTAAAGCAATTAATGCCAAATATTTAGATGATTTTACTGAAATTGCAAACAAACTTTACCTGAGAGGCTCAGAAACTACAGGAAAAATAGGGGAATTGAATCAAAATGCAAATATGGCGCTTAAACTAAGCTCTGTGCCCCAGTTAAAAATCCTGATTAAAGAGTTAAATTACAGCTTAAAAGATTATAATCTACACAAAGACACTAAATATTATACAGAATTTATTAATTCTTTCATGAAAATAGGTTCCATCTTGAATGGAAAAATCATTAGTAATGACCTTGCTATAAATGACTCAACTCTAATTGAAATAATAGGTTCCGAAAACAATCAACTTATTAAAGAATTAAAAAACTATAAAACTAATTTTGAACAACTTTTAAAATTAGATAAAGATATTGGGCTTAATTCAGATGAAGGATTACGAAAATCATTGAAGGATGGAAGTAGTAATTTTCAGCCTGAAATAAAATTTATTAATACCAGCTTCCTGCAAATTAAAACGAACTACAAAGAGCGGATAACAATTATTTTTGTCATTGTCAGCATTTTATTATTTGCCTTTATTGTTTTATTCGGTTTAATTTTCACAAAAACAATTGCCGGGGCACTTGGCAAACTAAATGATTATCTGTTGCCAATTAGTAAAGGTGTTTTCCCGGAAAAGCTGCTTACACTAAGGCAAAACAATGAGCTGCAAAAAATGATTAATTCAATCAATGGTTTGATTGAGGGTTTGAAGAAAACAACAAGTTTTGCAGAAGACATTGGGCATGGTACTTTTGAGACTAAGTTTGAACCTTTGAGTAAGAAAGATGCCTTGGGCAACTCGCTGCTTGAAATGCGTAAAAACCTGATAAAAGCGCAACAAGATGAAAAGAAAAGACAGGAAGAAGACAACCTTAGAAAGTGGGCAAACGAAGGTTTGGCTGAGTTTAACGAAATTTTAAGACAAAGTGCAGGAGATATTGATGCATTGACATTAAGCATTGTACGAAACATCACTAAGTTCCTTAAAGCAAATCAGGCTGGGCTGTTTCTAATAAACGACACAAAAAAGGAGGATATCCACCTTGAACTAATTGCAACCTATGCCTACGATCACGAAAGAAAAAAACAAAAGAAGATATATATTGGCGAAGGATTGGTTGGTATGTGTGCTGTTGAAAAATCAACCGTTTATCTTGAAGACATTCCACAAGGTTATTTAAGCATAAGTTCTGGCCTGGGCGGGTCAAGTCCGAAAAGTTTATTGATTGTTCCGCTAAAACTAGAAGACGAGATTTTTGGTGTAATTGAAATTGCCTCATTCAATAAATTCAGAAAACACGAAATTGAGTTTGTTGAAAGAGTAACCGAAAGTATTTCGTCAACATTATCGTTAGCAAAAATTAATACCAGAACAGCAGTTTTACTTGAAAAATCACAACGTCAGGCAGAAGAAATGGCTGCCCAGGAAGAAGAAATGCGTCAGAATTTTGAGGAACTGCAAGCTACACAGGAAGAATCTGCTCGCAGAGAGGCTGAAATGAGCAGCATTATACAGGCCATCAACTCTTCTTCATTGGTGGTTGAATTCGACCTGAACGGATACATTATCAACGCTAATGATGCCATTTTAAAGCTACTTAACCTCGAAGCCAAAGATTTACTTGGAAAACACCAGGGCGATTTTGAAAAAATGGATGAAGCCAGTATACGTCCTGAGGAGTTCTGGGAACGCCTGCGACGAGGTGAGATTATAAACGAAAGCCACAAAATAACAGCAGGTGGCGAAACGCGATGGTTGCACCAGGTATATACCCCAATTTTAAATGCTGAAGGTGAACCTTACAAAATTCTAAACCTTGCAACCGATATTACAGATAGTAAAAAACTTGAACAGAAATTGCTCGACAAAGCAGAAGAAATGTCGTACCAGGAAGAAGAATTACGTAAAAACCTGATAGAACTGGAGAAAACGCAAAAAGAAATGGCTGAAAGGCAATACGAATTGGAAGAAGCCAACGATAAAATAAAAACAAGTGAACAAACCCTAAAAGATGCCATTGAAAAGGCCAAAGAAGGTGAAAGGCGACTTAAAGCCAGGAATGCGGCACTTGCTGAACAGGAGGTTGATTACATCAAAAAAATACAGGAACTTGAGTTTAGCCTTAAAAAGTTAAAACTTGACAATGAGGACGTGAATAAGGCAAACAGCAAATTATCTGTCAGTGAAAAAACCCTTAAAAAATTCTTAAAAGAAGCAAAAGATCAACAAAAGAAATTAGAAGAGCAATTACTTTTAAGCCAGGAAAAAGAAAACAACTTGCTTAAAGAAATGGACATCCTGATTGCTGAAATTGAGAAACTCAAGAAAGGAAAATAACACCTGTTGGCATATTTTCTTTTTCAATTATATTTCCGCGCTAGAACAACTTTGCTTTTATACTAAGCCATTTTGAAATATTGTAAAATGAAATATCAAAATGTCTTTGTATATGCCGATCGACTGGCAGTTTTGGCTTGCAAACTCATGAAGCAAACCAATTACTAACAGCGGCTGGGTATAATTCAATTGAATTATGTCTTTAATGGAATAACACAGACAAAATAATCATAAAATGAGCACCAGTAATAGCCTATAATGCCTTCAAACTCAAATCAATACTCTTTATTTGGTGTGTTAATTCCCCTACCGAAACAAAATCGACCCCGCATTGGGCATAATTCCTGATGGTTTCAAGGTTAATACCTCCAGATGATTCAATTTCAATCCTTCCATTAATAAATTCAACAGCATCACTGGTTTGTTCAGGGGTGAAATTATCAAGCATTACACGGTCTACAAAGCCTGCATTTAAAACTTCTTCAAGTTCCTGCATGTTTCGCACTTCAATTTCAACAGGGATTTTTTTTCCATACTCCTTTAAATAGTTTTGTATTTTTTCAATGGCTTTTTTTATGCCTCCTGCAAAATCGACATGGTTATCTTTAACCAAAATCATGTCATACAACCCAAAACGGTGATTTTCCCCTCCACCAATTTTCACTGCCATTTTCTCAACAACCCTTAAACCCGGAGTGGTTTTTCTTGTATCAAGCACTTTTGTTTTTAATCCGGCTAGTTTTTCAACGTATCTATTGGTATTGGTTGCAATCCCACTCATCCGCTGCATAAAGTTCAAAACCAACCTTTCTGCCTGCAAAATGGAATGAGTATTGCCATGTACATTAAAAACAATATCGCCAACATTTACTTTTGCACCATCATTTATAAAAACCTCTGTTTTTAATGAAGGATCAATTTTATGAAATATTTTTAGCGCAACTTCAACACCGGCAATAACCCCCTTTTCTTTTACCAGTAATTTGGCACCACCTGTTACATCTTTTGGTACAGTTGAAAGGGTTGTGTGGTCACCATCACCAATATCTTCAGCAATTGAACGGTCAATTAACTCATCGACCATTTTATTGTAGTCCATTATCATAACTTTTCTGTTTTTGCTGCCAAAGATAGAAATTTTAATAAATAGCTTGGTAAAGCTTTTCAATATAGCAGGGTAATTGGCTTTAAGATACCTTTTAATAAAAACACAATTCCTTTCGCCGAAAGAATCTCCCTGTTTTATCACCAACTTTCTGCGCCGGCGTTATGACTACGCCATTTTTACCCCGAACTTCGTTCGGAGCTATTGCTGACGCACACTTTAGGGCTAATAGCACTTTCAATGATTTATCAAGTTGCTGCTAATTGTTGAAAAAATAGTTTCCTGATAGTTTTTCTATAAAAAGCCCCAAGTGGGGCGTAAGCATCAACCCAGTGCAACAGCGCTGGGTTAAGGTACTGCGAAAGAAAAGGGCCTACGCATAAACCTTGAGTTATAGAAAATATTTTTCTTCGGGCCCAATTAGAAAAAACAATACAGAATTAACAAAGCCAATATATTTCAAAAATAGGTACTACAAAAAGTTTTAAACTCAACTACCCGTCAATATAGCTTTATGAAGTTAAACGTACACGTTTTTATTTAAGATTTGTTTGGTAAAGCAGATAGCTTGAGCAAGTAGCCTGGTGTTGTAACCAGCCACTAATTCTCAAACAAAATCAGTTATACTCACTGATATTCAGCCGATTAATCATTGGCTTGCCTTTGATGTTTTGATAGGCCAGGTAAATTCTGAATTTCCCCCTGCTGGTTTTTAAATTACAAATGGCGTATTTTATACCATCGCTCTCGCCTTCGTGCTCAACAATAAATGTATTGGGCGAGTTTTTCCTAAAAAACTCTTTTAAAATCAATTCTGCCTGCGCCTTGCTATATACATCTTCTTTGTTTTTTATCAGCAGTTCAATACTTTGGGTAAAATGAGTAGCAAGTAACTTTGAGTCACCTGAAACGAAAGCCTTTTTTATACCTGCCGGGATCATCTTTTTTTCCTGACCAGTTATAGAATAATGAACAAAAACAAGTAAAATTGCGTATAAAATTATCTTTTTCAAATTTTCTGTTTTTCTGAACGGACAGAACCGATAAGTTTCCATTAGACGGCAACAAAAATTGAACCATGCCACCTTTTAAAAATCAAATCTTCTTAACAACACCATATATTTCAAACAAAAAAGTACATTTTTCACAAAAAAATAGCGCATTTTCAAATGGCAACAATTCAGGCATGCAATAATCCAAAAAGATTAGGAACTTTAGAAAAAAGTTAATTAAAATCGACATTCTTAGATCAATTTTATATTTTTACGCCTTAGGCTAAGTACCAATAAAGTTAAACCCGAGTTATGAAATAGAAAATGCGATAGCGTTGAACTAGTGTTAAGTCAAATTTGATATTTCTGGTAATTAGCCAGGTGACAACACCTGACAAGTGCACCAGCCAGGTGTTGTCACCTGATAAATTAGCTTTGACATGACACTAGTGCATTTATTAAGGGTTAACCCTTCGGTCGCCGTAGGCTTGCCGAAGGTGCTACCCGATTTAGATGAACACCAAAGAGGTGAATGAGTGAAACCTCTTTGAGTAGTGAATCTTAATCGTTTATGCAATTTGACTTTTGTCAAATGCATAATCTGGGTTAAAAACTTCATATTATTGGCTACAAAGTGTTTATAACTATATAAAAACAACCAGGAACTATTATTTGTATTAGGAACGATTTATGTAGCAATGAAGATTAAATTTTTATGCATAGGCAAAACAACCTTCAACTTTGTTAATGAAGGAAGCGATTTGTACCTGAAAAGATTGAAACACCTTGTACAATTTGAAATGGTTATTTTACCAGATATTAAAAACACTAAGAATATGCCTGTTGATGAATTAAAAAGCAAAGAGGGAACTTTGTTGCTAAAACAAATCAGTGCGGGAGACAAGCTTTGTTTGCTTGATGAAAAAGGAGCAGGTTTCACATCAAAAGGATTTGCAGAGTTCATTAATAAAATATCAATACAGGGAACTAAACAGCTGTTTTTTGCAATTGGTGGGGCTTATGGTTTTTCAAAAGAAGTTTACAACAGGGCAGATTACAAAGTATCCCTGTCAAAAATGACTTATTCTCATCAAATTATCAGGGTGATTTTTCTGGAACAGATTTACAGGGCCTATACTATACTAAAAGGAATACCTTATCATAATCAATAAGTTAAGCATTGAGAAAACAACTATTTTTTTTCAGGTTTTTAATATTGGCTGTTATTTTAATTGCCACAGCAATTTTTATTGAAAAAAAATCATTACAACCAACAAATGAGCTTGTTGATGTAGAAAAATTCAGCCATACACTGTTTGAAAAAGAAAAAAAAATTGACACGCTTTTAAATTCAATGTATGGAAGAATCAAGCCATATGCAAAGAAAAGCAACATCAACCTGTTTGAGCAACTTATTGATATTAATTTTAATTCATTAAAGCAAGATGGATTTGTTTTGCTCATTTACTTAAATGATAGCTTGAAATTTTGGTCAGACAATACTATTGAAGTAGACCAGTTATTTTCGAAGGCAGAATTAAACAACACGGTATTAAACCTGAATAATGCCTGGTTTTATGTAAGGAGTAAACACGATAAAAATCTTGAAATTGTAGGTCTTGTAAAGTTAAGAAATGACTTTTCATACCAAAATGAATACCTTGAAAATACTTTTCAAAAAGATTTTGAGCTCCCACCATCAATTGAAGTCTCAGTGATACCTTTATCCTACAGTTATGATATTTACAACAAGGAAGACACTTACCTGTTTTCCCTGGTACCAACAAATACCATTTCGAAAAGTGAAGACTGGGAGTACCTGGCAATTTTGTATTTTCTGGGCATTGCTTTTTTGTTTCTGTTTTTAAATAGCTGGTTACGTCAGGTCACTATTCAGCAATCAGGTTCAGTTGCTATCATAGTTTTCATACTTGCATTTCTTGTTTTTACAAGATATCTGATGCTTGAGTTTAAATACCCTTTACAAATTTATTCTTTACCGTTTTTTGAACCAGGCTATTTTGCTGTCTCCTACCTTTTTCCATCTTTGGGCGATTTTTTAATCAATTCTTTTTTAATCCTTCTTTATACCAGAAGTCTTTTTTATCTATTCAGGCCAGGGAAATTAATAAGGTATTTTAAAAAGAAACCAAAACTATTCAAATACTTTTTCAGTTTAGGGATATTGGTTTTGGTCATCCTCTACTTTAACTATGTTATACAGCTGCTAGAAAGCCTTGTCATAAACTCAAGTCTTCCACTTGAAGCTCACAAGGTGCTTGAGCTAAACCTTTTCAGCTTGCTTGCTTATATCATTTTCGGCATCCTGTTTTCGGCGCTTATCATCGCTGTTGACCGAAGTGTTTTTATGTTAAAACAGCTGCTTAAAACAAACCAATTTTTGATTCTTTCAGGGATTGTTTTGATTACTTATTCGGCAACTGTTTTCTTTTTTGAAATGAACCTTTCATCGGGCTCAATAGTTTATTTTTTGGCATTGTTTATTACTGTTTCATACATTTATTTAAAAAGAAGAAAATATAACTATTCTTTGTATATTATTTTAATAATAATTGGTTCAGTTTATATCACATTATTTGTAAACCAAACCATAAAAGAAAAAGATTTAAGCAAGGCTAATGTACTTATTACAAAGCTGATAAATGAAAGAGACAGAGTTGCAGAATTACTATTGATTGGCATTGAAGAGCGCCTTAAAAGTGATGATAAGTTAAAAGAAAAAATTATTAGTCAAAATGAAAATCAACTTGATGAAATCAACAACTTTCTAAAGAAAGATTATTTTGGAGGCTATTTTGCAAAATACGAGCTTGACTTTGTAATATGCTGTGATTGTGATAATTACGAAGAATCAAAAAAACTGCAAAATTGCGCAAATTACTACAGCAAAATATTGGATGAGTACGGTAACAAAATTACAAACACCAACTTTTACTATCTCGATAACCACAACGGCAGAGTTAGTTATCAGGGTTCCGTGATTTTTGAAGACAACGCCAATCAGCTGTATACCTTGTATATGACCCTTGATTCTAAGTTAATCACTCAGGAAATTGGCTATCCAGATTTACTGATTGAAGGAAAGGAAAATAAATCAAATCCATTGAGTGGGTACTCTTATGCAAAATATCAAAATGGCAATCTTGTTACTCGTTCAGGAAGCTTTCCATACGATTTAAATGACAAAATGTTTAAACAAGACACAAGCCAGTTGTCAATCTTAGTAACAAAAGATTATGAGCATTACATTAAAGAAATGAACAATGGCCTGATTGTATTAACTAAAGCCAAAGTAAAATCATTTGATTTAATCATTGCTTTTTCATACATTTTTGTATTCTTTAATCTGCTATTACTGGTAACTCTTGCAACAAATAATTTAACTTCATTATGGCACCAGGCAAGGTTAAATTTTGAGAATAAACTGTTACTGGCCATGCTTTTTGTGCTTATTTTATCATTTGCAATGGTAGCCGTGGGTACAGTCTATTACAACAGCAGTCAGTTTGAACAAAAGCATAACACCAATATTAGCGAAAAGCTGGAATCAGTGCATAAAAACCTTGAAATGGAAGGTTATAAAGGTTTACTTACCGATTCGGCCTTATCAAACAGCAACACGCTTAATATTAGCGAATTACTTAAAAAGCTCTCAAACATCTATTACACTGATATCAACCTTTATGACCACGAAGGAAAACTAATCGCTTCATCGCGCCACGAAATATTCGACCGGGGGCTTATTGGCAGTCTGATGGAACCTGAGGCCTACAGACAAATGAATATCAACGAGAAGATACGCTTTATACAAAGCGAAAAAATTGGTGAGCTGCAATATTCATCGGCTTATGCCCTGCTAAAAAACACCGATTTGCGCGAACCGGTTTTTATCAATTTACCCTATTTCACAAAACCTTCGGAACTACGAAAAGAAGTTTCAAACATTGTAGTGGCCATTATAAATTTATACGTGGTACTGTTTATTGTTGTGGCATTTATTTCGTTTTTTATGGCCAATAAGGTTACTCAACCGCTAAGGATGCTTCAAAGTAAATTCCAAAAAATTGAGTTGGGCAAGCAATCAGAGCAAATTGTTTATGATAAAAAAGACGAAGTAGGCGCGTTGGTTGAAGAATACAATAGAATGGTGATAAAACTGGGTGAAAGTATTGAACTTTTAGCAAAAACTGAGCGGGAAAGTGCCTGGCGCGAAATGGCAAAACAAATTGCTCATGAGATTAAAAACCCTTTGACACCGATGAAATTGAGTGTACAATTTTTAATGAGGGCCTGGCAAAATAAAGATGAAGGCTTTGAAAAAAAGCTCAACAAATCAACACAAACACTTATAGACCAAATAGATACACTTTCAAACATTGCTACATCATTCTCTAATTTTGCTAAAATGCCAAAGCCCAAAAAAGAGCTTGTTGATCTGGTTGTTCGGGTTGAGCACACAATTGAACTGTTTGCCACGGCTGAAAATGTAACCATTGAAACCAATATTGAAAAGTTTAATAAGCTAATTATTGTTGCTGACCATGAGCATATATCAAGGGTACTTACCAACCTAACAAAAAATGCTATTCAGGCAATTCCTGGCGACAGGGAAGGTCATATAAAAATACTGGCCGAAAATCACAGCAATAAAGTGTTGTTAAAAGTAATTGACAACGGAAGTGGAATAGCTGATCAGCAAAAGGAAAAGCTATTTACACCTAACTTTACTACAAAATCGAGCGGAATGGGAATGGGACTTCCAATTGTTAAAGATATAATTGAAAGTGCTGACGGAAAAATATGGTTTGAAACCGAACTTGACAAAGGAACTACCTTTTTTATTGAATTCCCATTAGCAGATGAAAAGAATCTTACTGGACTAGCTACTAAAAACAATTAATTCAGACGACCAAATAAACGAAATTCAGTACATAAACCTTCACTGACTTTCACCTTCAACACTTTTTTAATGATTTGTTGCCAGCGGGCCTATTCTTTCTCCCCAACTCAAAGCACTTTTGTGCTACAAATACCAGATAGTACTATTAACCTGAGTTCGACATAAAATATTCAACACAGTTTGAATATTTTTAATCGAACTCAGGTTATTAAATAATAAAAGTAGAACTTATCGACTGATAGTTGTATATTTTCTTAATTACATCAGCAAAAATATCAGCTATTGAAAGCACCTTAATTTTATCTGATTTT
Source organism: Bacteroidales bacterium (assembly GCA_050291445.1). GTDB lineage: Bacteria > Bacteroidota > Bacteroidia > Bacteroidales > NBLH01 > NBLH01. The sequence continues at coordinate 17,579 of JBNKJW010000203.1, forward strand.
TGTTTAAGCGGGATAGAATCTGAGACTATTAGCTCTGTTAATGCAGAGTTTTCAATTCTTTCGTAAGCTGGCCCTGAAAGCAGCGCATGTGTAGCAAAGGCTCTTACACTTTTTGCACCTCCTTCTTTAATTATGTTGGCCGCCTTTGATAATGTGCCGGCAGTATCGATCATATCATCAAGAATGATCACATTTTTATCTTTAATGTCACCAATCACCTTCATTTCGCCAACAATATTGGCTTTCTCTCTTGATTTATAAGAGATTACCATTGGAGCCTTTAAGAATTTAGCATAGGTATTTGCCCTTTTGGTTCCACCCATGTCTGGTGATGCCACCACCAGGTTGTCTAAATTCATATTTACAATATAAGGTAGAAATAGCGCCGATGCATACAAATGATCAACAGGTGTATCAAAAAAACCTTGTATCTGATCGGCGTGCAAATCCATAGTAACAACCCTGTCAACTCCGGCTGCGCTCAGAAGATTGGCCACCATTTTAGCACCTATCGAAACTCGGGGTTTGTCTTTTCGGTCTTGCCTTGCAAAACCAAAATAAGGAATTACAGCAACTATTTTATAAGCCGATGCCCTTCTTGCTGCATCAATCATTAGCAATAGTTCAAACAAGTTTTCTGTGGGCATGTATGTTGACTGAATAATAAAAATATAGTTTCCTCTTACAGTCTCTTCATAACATGGTTGAAATTCTCCATCACTAAACTTCAAAAATGAAGTTTTACCCAGTTCAATACCATAACTTTTTGCAATTTTTTCTGCAAGGCCTCTACTGTTTTGGCCAGCAAAAATCTTTATTGGTGAATGCATCGGAAATTTGTTTTGTTAAAAGTGAATATTTGCTGCAAAAGTAAAAAAAATGTAGTTCCTAAAAACTTTCGTGACTTTTATTTGGAATAACAAATCAGCCCCTATTAAACACAAGCAACTAACAATCAATGCTTTAAAAACAAAAAACACCTTTAGATTTATATAAAATCAGATAGTTAAAAATTAATAAATTCTTGATTTTATTTGTCGGGCTACATCGGAATCATTCAACTTATCAATGTATTCAAGAACCTCAATACGCCCATCTTTTGTGCTTGAGCTTGTAACAAAGTGCATAGGAGGTTCCTCCCAGGTTTTCAACATTTCTTTAAAATAATTCTGAATGTTTTGATTCAGTTTGTTTTTTGTTTGTTTATCTGATTTAGTAAAAACCATTACAAAGGGTAATTGATTTACAGCCAGGTTGTACATAAAATCTAAATCTATTTTCTGTGGTTCGTGCCTTGAGTCAATAAGAACAAAAATGCAAACAAGGTTTTCCCTGTTGGTTAAATACTTTTTTATAAAACCTGCCCATGTAGTCCTTAGCTGTTTTGAAGTTTTAGCATAACCATAACCTGGCAAATCGACTAAATACCAATCGTTATTTATTAAAAAATGGTTGATTAATTGTGTTTTTCCTGGTTTTGTGGAAATTTTTGCCAGTTTTTTATGATTGGTCAGCATATTAATAAGTGATGATTTGCCAACATTAGACCTTCCAATAAAAGCATATTCTGGCAAATTAGCATCCGGACATTTTTTTACATCCGTATTGCTCATTATAAATTGTGCTGATTTTATGATCATCTTCTGGTTTCTTTGTTGCAGGTTTCTAGTTACTTTTGGTGAAGCCTCCATTGCTGTACTTCGGCTGGGTGGTATGCTGAGCTAGTCGAAGTACTCAGTAACCAAGCTTGTTGAAGCATTAAAACCCTGCATGCTAGTTAGATGCCTATAACTTATTATCTATTTCTCTATAACTATTGTTCTACTTTTAAAAAGAACATCCACTTTTTTAAATCCGACCAAATGAAAAAAGTTTTCCAGAGTTTGAATAGTTGAAGTTTCTGCGTTAGTGAGCAATCCTTTTTCTATTGCATCTTGTTTCAACTTTTCTTTACACTTCTTTTTTAATTCTGTAACTTCTTCATCCGTAAAATTTTTCTCACTTAAAATACTTCCTGTTTTTGCAATAAATACTTCAAAGCCCTTTATTTTTTTTTCAGGAATAAACCATGGATTAATATCTGCATCTAAAATTACTGGATCGTCTATTAGGATTTGAATCGAAGCAGAATCATCTTCATCTAATATGATATCGTCTTCCGTGATATTTTTCAGGTTAACACCTGCCTTTACCCAGCCTCTGGCAATGTATACAAGGTTACGCCTTTTTCTAGTCTCCCAAAATTTCAGTCTTGTTTCCCGGTAGTCTTTTTCTATACTTTTTAATTTTTGCTGTGTGTCTTCAAGGTCTTTTTTATCATTTTTAAGTTGCGTTCGCAGATCTTCCAGCCTGTTTTCTAATTTGCGTTTCTCTTTTTTATTATTCTTTTCAGCAATTTCCTCATTAATCTGCTTTTCATTTTGCTTAAACTCTTCTTGTTTTGTCAAATACGATTTTAATAAACCTTCGTACCTTTCCAATTCCGCTTTATATTCAAGTTCTTTCGCTCTTTGGTCGCTTGAGTTTTCCATATAATCCTCTAGCCCACTATAATACTGGTAAAATGTTGTTGGATTGAGCAAAATAGAATCTTTTTTATTAGTTATAAGGTCGTCATAAACTTCATTTAAATCAGCATAAACTTCACCATAAAACTCTGACGTAATAAGCTCGCCCAATTCTCTTATTTCTTTTACAACAACTGGGGTATCATCAATAAGCAACTGCTTTTTCTTAAAAATATTTAGCCCATATGGCATCAGGTTTAATCCTGCCAACAAAAAGTACAGTCCCACTACGGCAAAAAGCACCCAATATTTTCTGATAAAATTTGCAATACGTAACATGGTTTTTATTTTTTATTTCTTGAAAAAAAATCCTTTAAATCGTCCACAAGTTGCTCGTCTTGAATAACAACCCCTTGCGGGTTTTCTTTAAACTCAATGTAAATTTCTTCGAAACCAGAAAATGTAAGGATTTTTTTTAGTAAGGTTCTGGTATTGGTTTGTGCAGATTTTATGATACCTAAATCATTTATATTCGCCCATATATCAGTTTCGCCTTGGCGATACAATGCATCTTTTTCTTTCACATCAATCGAATTCCACCTAAATATAGATTGCTGATCTGAGTATTTTTCAATTACTTTAAAGCCTTCAGCAGGGTATGAAAAGTTGATTATTTCAACAGGTGGGAGTGTAATACTAATTCTTCGCCCTTTTATTTTCACATCCTCTTCTTTTATTTTTTCAAGGTCAATACCAGCTTTTATAGAGGCCTCTGTTTCGGCAAAAAAATAAGCATCTTTTGCAAACCAGTTTTTATCCTTTGCTGATATTACTTTAGTGACAATATATTCAACCGTAGCTAATTTCGAAGAATTCTTCAACTTACTGATTACCATCGCTCTATCAGGCTCTCTGGTACATGACGAACTAAGCAAAACAACCAGAAATAAGCTTAGCAAAATGGGTTTTGAAAATGCAGGCTTCATTTTTTTACATTATTATTAAGACCCAAAAAGTCTTACAAGGATTAGAATTTATTGAGAAAAGTAATGTTTATTTACCAATAATAAAACAAATGTAGTAAAAATGTCTGATTGAGAAAACTTTAGAGTGAATAATACAATAAAAAAACAGCGGCCTTGAAACCGCTGTTCATGCATACTATTTTTCAGTTTAGTTTTATTTTTCTCTGGCAGCTTTTACATCTTCTAAAGTAACTGTGCCACCATTATTTCCCCAGCTATTCAATACATAATTTACTACATCTCTAACTTGTTCATCTGATAATTCAATAACGGTCATTACACTACCTGGGTACTCAACTCCATTTACCGTAATTGGCACTTTTGAGCCATAAATAGCTTGTTTTACTGCACGCATTTTATCAGCCAACATATAATCTGAATTTGCTAGAGGAGGAAAGGTTCCGGCAACACCTTCACCGCTCTCTTGATGACAAACTTTACAGTTTTCATCAAATACTTTTTTTCCAGCTGATAGATCCAATTCAACTTTTGTGTCTGTAATATCTTCTTCTACCTGAGTTGTATCAGTTGTTTGTTCTTCTCCTGTTTCACCTCCTCCACAAGAAATCAGGCCTAGCGACATAACTGTAATAAAAGATAATAAATAAATAGTAATTCTTTTCATTTCACCTCTAATTTTTAAGTTAATATTACGATTTAAATATAATTATTTTTTTAATGGCAACAAGCACCTTGTGCCTTCACTTCTGTTTTTTGTGGCACTTGCAACTTTTTATCTGGTGGGCTTACATAAGGAATGCCTAACCCAAGTCCCCGAAGAATAAATAAAACACCAATAAACATAACTGCAACAGGAATTAGTTTGGTCATTTTTTTGCGCAACCTTAAACTAATTGAATTGCCGAGAATAGATACAAAAAACAGCATTGGCAAGGTTCCTATTCCGAAAATAAACATAAACAATGCGCCTGAAGTACTACTGCCAGTTGCCAAAGCTCCTGCAATTGCCATATAAACTAATCCGCAGGGTAAAAGTCCATTCAACAAGCCTATCAAAAAAAGTGAGCCATATGTTTTTTTACGTAGTAAATTCCCTAATTTCAACTTTAACTTTCCAACAAAAGAAAAGGCTTTTTTGTCGAAATCAAATCGGTTTTTATACAAGGAAGGAAATAAAACTGACACAACCATTATTGCGCCCATTAAAATAGAGACCCATTTCTGAAACCCCGCCATAACAAAACCTTTGCTTACAAGGCCAAATAGAGTCCCCATAACAGCGTATGTTATAGCCCGACCAAGGTTATAAAGAATTGCCCCAGTGGTTTTTGTCAACCATGATTGGTTATTCAGCGGAATGGCCAGGGCAATGGGGCCACACATTCCCACACAATGAAAACTCCCAATAAGACCCAGTGTAATGGCAGCAACAACAAAATTCGCCTCCATAAATCAATTATTATAAGTTAATATCTATTTCTTGGTAATAGGATTTATTACCAGCTTTCCAGTTTATTTTTAAAATATACCTACCTGGTTCAAAACGACTTAAAGAAACCATTTGCTCCAAAGCGGTATCCAGGTTAATCTCTTTTATGATATCCTTTTCAAAATTCGTCATAAAATAAAACTGAATTTCTCCCTTCACAACCTGATTCTTAAAATTATCAGGGAAAGTAATTCTAAGGCTGTCCTTCTCTCTTTTGCAGGTTATTTTTGAATGAAGTGCAGCAAAGTTCCTTTGTTTTTGCAAATGTTCCTCGTGATTTACACCTTTAGGGTAATAATCCGGACTTACTAGATTTACCTGCTGGTTCATGCTAAAAACAATTATCCCAATCATTGATCCTATAAATAAAATAATGACAAGGGCAATACCTGTACCCCAATTAAATTTCATAACCTGCTTGTCTATTTATAAGTGAAATTACTTTTGTATTCTTCAAGCAACTTGCCATCATGATATACTCCAAATTTCAACACTGTTTTCTTTTCTTTTATTTCAGATTGTTTTAAAAATACCACAAGAATTCCTTCGGCTGTAGAATTGTATTTAAGCATTGTATCCCCAGAAACAACAATACGCCCCTCTGGCTCTATCAGTTTAATATTCAAAGGAATATCCTTATTCGATTTATTTACAATTTTAAAATTATACACATTGCTCACCTCTTTGTTTGGTTGCACCTGGTAAACCATACCAGGCGTCCTTAAAATTGTAGTTTCAATGCTTCCTCTATTAATAAAAAATGATGTAGTAAAAGCTAAAATGAGAAAAAGAAAAATAGTATAAGCAACATTCCTTGTTGTCAGCCTAAACTTTTTGCCATCTTCAATACCTTTGGCTGATGCATATCTGATTAACCCCTTAGGCTTTTTGTTTTTGACCATTACAGAGTTACAGGCATCAATACAGGCAGAACAATTAATGCATTCCAATTGAGTTCCGTTACGTATGTCTATTGAGGTTGGACATACCTGCACACAAAGTTTACAATCTATGCAATCACCTTTTTTAACACCTGCTTCAAGGTCTTTCTTTCTTGCTGCGCCACGGGGCTCTCCTCTCAAATAATCGTAAGCAACAACTACTGAGTTTAAATCTAACAAAACACCCTGCAACCTACCATATGGACACATAATTGCACATACCTGCTCTCGAAACCATGCGAAAATAAAGTAAAATGCTGAGGTAAAAACTACAATGGCAGTAAAGCCCGCAAAATGCTCAGATACTGGCTCACTAATTATTTTAAGTAATTCTTCAGTACCAATCAGATACGAAAGAAAAAGATTTGAAATAAAAAAAGACATTCCCCAGAAAATGGTATGCTTTAACGTACGCTTCCAAATCTTTTGAAAATTCCATGGTTGCTCTTTCAATTTCTTTTGCTCATATGGTCTTCCATCTATCCACCATTCAATTCTTCGGAAAACCAGTTCCATAAAAACAGTCTGAGGACAAGCCCAACCGCAAAATAAC
>JBNKJW010000204.1:0-9071 GCA_050291445.1 Bacteroidales bacterium
CAAACAAGTTTGAAGCTTCCCAGTCTCACTAAGGCTTGATTGCGAGCTGAAGAAGGTTTTCAATGAGGCCGATCGGACAATTTATCTGTATTGATAATTGTATCATTTTATTCATAAAATTAACTTGGGAAACATCAGTAATTAATTATTTCTTTGTGCATGGTTTTTCAATCAAACTCAGGTAATTATATTTTTGCCAAAATAAATAATCTTTTAAACGGAAATAATACCTTTCCATCTTTCTGCTCTTTGTAATCCTTTTTGATATCCTCAAATACCTCTGCTTCAAATTCTTTTATATCTGCTTCTGTTTCAAGTTTTTCAGCATAGGGCTTTAAACCGGTACTTCTAATCATTTCCAAAATGGAAAGATGTGAATCCATAATGTGCATGTAATCGGTTTGCCAAAACTCTACTGTTGAAAATAGTACAGAAAGCATATCATAATAATCAGATGTGCTATGAATGGTAAACAATTCGTTTACCCCTGCAGTTTTATCAGCCCATCTTGCGCTTTTTGATATAGATGCAATTGATTTTCCTAAGGGCATATCGAAAAATAATGGGACTTGAATTGCCAGAACACCCTTTTCAGTCAAATTTTGTTTCAATCGTTTAAATAAATCAGCATGATTAGGAATCCATTGGATGGTGGCATTTGAAAACACAACATCATATTTCCCAGTAATCACATCCCTCTCAGCATCAATCAGTTGCCATTCCTGGTCAGGGTAGTCATGGCTTGCTTTTTTAATCATTGCTTCGGAACTGTCAACCCCAAGTAGTTTGCTATCAGGCCATCTTTGATGAAGAATGTGGGTGCTGTTACCAGGGCCACAACCAATATCAATAATAGTTGCCGGGTTGTTTAAATCAATTCTTGAAACTAAATCAATTGAGGGTTGTATTCTTTCTTTCCCAAATTTTAAGTACAAATCCGGGTTCCATTCTTTTTTACTCATATTATACAGTTTAATAGTTTGTTTTTACAGACAAAGATGATGCATTTCCTGAAAACACATGTAATAATCGCCACTATTAATGCAAATAAAGGTGGTTTTGTTTGATTTTAAGCAATTATTAGCAAAAAGTCACCATCAACTACATTCATCAAGAAAAAACACCCAACAGACAGCAAAACACAACAAAAAACTCAAAAGGATTGTTAATTTTTCAATACATTCAATCTTAAAAAATACCGGAATAAAACCATCGGTGCAGCAAGAAACAAAAGTCTCGTATTTACCTTCTAGCACTAGATGAATGAATGTGCGGATGTCGCCCCGGGCTCAATGGCAAAAAGCTTTGGGTACTGACCAATGTCTGGATTTAGGAGTTTCAGCATATTCTCTTATCATTGTTCGAAAATCCATATTGTCGCTTTTATAAACGATAATGGGATAAATTCCGTTTTAATGATGTGAATATAACAATTATCTGTTTATGCTATTGCAGTTGACTTATTGGTGTTGCCATTTGATATTTAGGAAGCAATTAGAACAAATTCAAAAATTCATCAACCTTTAGAATATAGTCTATTTGTCATTTCTATGCTCAATACTCTCAAACAACTATATATATTATATGTTTAGGCACCTGTTTGCCACTAAATCTAACAAAAAAATGCCTTAATTTACACCAATCGGTATATTTTATCATACATTTTTTTTATCGCAATGGTATCGGGGTGGTTTTCGCCTAGGGTAGCCTGCGCTATTGAAAGTGAGGTGGTAATACGTTCTTTTGCAGCGGTTAATTCGCTTATTTCCAGATAAATAATAGCAAGATTCATTAAGCGAACAGCTATTTTAGGATGTACTTCACCAAAGTTTTCTTTGTCAGCTTTTAAAGCAGTTTCAAGTAAATCAACCGCTTTTCGATACTCTCCCATTGCTTTGTATACCAGCGCAAGGTTAGATTGCCTGAGTGCTACTCGTGGATGCAAATTACCATCATACTTTAAGGTTGTGGCAATAGAGGTTTCTAATAAATCACGAGCCTTTGTGTACTCACCAAAATCTTTATAGGCCAGTGCCAAATTCGATTGCCGAACGGCCACAGTAGGATCATCCAGCCCGTAAGTTTTTAAGTCGGAAGCAAGCGCAGCTTCCAATAATTCAATGGCTTCGTCAATGCGGCCTAAATCGCGGTAAATTATACCTAAATTGGATTGCCTGATGGCTATTTTGGGGTGATAAGGTGGATAATTTTTTATAGCTGATTCAAGTGAGTATTCTAAATATTCTGCAGCTTTTTCGTATTCGCCTAAATCAGAGTAAATATTCCCTAAATTGGCGAGGCTAAGCATAACAACAGGACTGTGATCACCGTAAATTCTTTTGTCGTATTCCAATACTTTTTCAAGAATGTCTCTGGCTGCAGCAAAATTTCCATTATCTCGGTAACGCAAGGCAAGGTTATTGGCCAGGGTTACAATCTCAATATCAATAAAATCAACAGAATCAATTACTTGCTGGCCAAATGGCAGCCACTTAAAAGTAGCAACAGGATTTGATTTTACAGTATCAACACTTAACATTTTCCTGATTTTTGTTATTTGCGCTTCATACAATTTAAAATCAAACTCAAACTTATATTCTATAAACTTTTTAATAATTGCGTTTAGTTTATAGCTAGTATACAAATTGGCAAGCCATCCTTTTTGCACCAACCTGTTTAAATGAAAACTAAATTCCTCTTCTTGCTTTTGGGTTATTGAAAATAGTTTAAAAAGGTCGTTTATTTCAATAAAACTAGCTGGTAATAAGGTGAATTTTCGTAAAATTTCAATTTCCTCTTTGGGGTTACTTTCAACAGGAAACATTTTTTCGTAATACCTTCCCAGGTCATTGATTAGTAAGGTGCTGTGTTCTGAGTTAATATTTACTTTCTTTCCAATATCAAATCCTAACGAGTGTACACGTTTTTGCAAATCGGTAAGGGGTAGTTTATGAAACTGTGCAGTTTTTGCAAACAGCTCAATACTTAAGGCATGATAATCAAATGGCTTAAATAGCTGCTTGATTATTTCATCGTTTACCTGTAAATGGTAATGTTGGTAAAAAAGCTGCAGGGCATCTTTTTCGGTAAGCGAGCCCAGGGTTAAATCAGGAAAACCATCGAACTCAAACCTCGAAGTAGCAATTATTTTCCAATTAGCATTTAGTGGTAAAATACGCCTTATTTGGTTGAACTCCTCGTCAACATCATCCAAAACAAGCAGATTATTTCCCTGGATAGTGTTGAGCAAGTTAACTATCCTTTGGGCAATGTTTGCAGTATGTTGGTAGGCAGTGCTTATTGAAAGGTTTGACCTTAAATTTTCATCGAGGCAAAGGTTTTCAAGAATTCCATTTTTTCCATTTGCCCAAATTAAATGGTTATATTCATCGCCAAACTGGTGACAAAATTGGCGCAAAAGAGCAGTCTTGCCCACTCCACCAACTCCATTAACAACCAACAAACCATGTTCATGGTCAATTAGCTCTTTAATTTTAGTTAATTCTTTCTTTCTTCCTGTAAAAGCAGGATTTTGTAAAGGAAGGTTATTAATAAAATGCGGAAACCTGGGCAATGCTAGTAAGGGATAAAATTAAAATCGAGTTCCGTCAAATTTTGATAGATTTTCCCATTTTCCAGAATTTCGTCATCATCTTCGGCGTAATACCAATTTATAAGAACATTGAACTTTTTTCTGTCCATTAATTTTTCAAATATTTCGGTATATATTTTTTGCGAGGCCGAATTAAAATAGGTCAACTTCATGTCTAAAGTCAAATCTTTTTCGCCTGAATAAACATATTCTTCAAACCAGTCGACAATATGCATGTAAAATGCAGTGATATCTTCGGGATATGATTTACCAGTAATTTCACATTTTCCTGTTTCAGGATCCAATGAAACATAAGGTGTATCAATATTTTCTGGTATCTCAATCTTATCTAATAACATCTTTGGTTTCTTTTTTATTCTATTTTAAACGTTAATTTGGACAATAAAAATAGTAATTTTACTTAAAATAATAGAAAATAATCCAAAGTAATTCATTAAACAATGAATTAATTAATATGGCCTTCAAAAATAATCTAAAATTCGGAACTTTTATCGCTTGTAAGTAATAAAATTAAAAGGCACCTCAACCAACTTACAAAACTCATGACCGGCATCAAGCATATCTTCGTCATCTTCAGCATAATACCAGTTAACAATTGTTTTAAAGTTTTCAGCGCTGTGCAGTTTTTCAAATATATCGATATAAATTTTTTGCGATGAAGAATTGTAATAAGTCAGCCGTATATTAACAGTCAAATCATGTTTTCCCGAGTATAGATATTCTTCAAACCAATTGACTATTTTTTCATAAAATTCAGTAATGTCATCAGGATAAGACTTGCCAGTGAGTTCGCAAACACCAGTGATTGCATTTAAACACACATATGGCGTATCTATTCCAGCAGGTATTTCGAGCTTTTCTAATAGCATTTTTATGAAGTTTTACTAGTAAATTTTATACGAAGATATAAAAATACCCAAATTTTTTGTAAATAATAAATTAATGTTATAAAGAAAAAATAAGTCAAAGTAAAAATGCGACTATCCCTGCAGGTAATTATACCAAATGGTTATTATGTAACAGAAAATAAATTTTCTTAACATGCCAACTGTCCGGCATTATTCACTGCATTCATGAGATCGCTCTCTATATTCGCATAGTTATACCAATGCCTTTTTTATTATCTTGATAGCGGTTTGGTAGTAGAAAAAAAATCCCGGTACACGACCGGGATTTGTTATGCTGCTTGATGTTTGGAAAGAAATTGAACATTTGTTAATAACCCCCTACAAGTCCAAATGATTTTCGTTTCAGTCACAAGCCGGTGCAGCATTGATATTATTAATCATATTCTTTTTCGTATGGTATGTGCTTAAATGGCACTTCAACTAATCTTTCAAATTCTTCTCCGGCATCCAGCATGTCTTCATCGTCATCAGGATAATACCAAAGAATTTCAATTTTAGCCCCTTCAAACATTAATTCTTCAAGTTTATACAACATGTCCAGCATCATTTTCGAAGAGGCTGTGTTGTAATAATCCAGCTTAAAAGTAAATGAAAGATCCTCTATATTATTATTCTTCAACCCATCAATCCAGTCAATCAATGGCTCATAAAACTTTGATACATCCGGAGGAAATGATTTTCCGGTTACCGTGCAATACCCTTCTTCAGCATCTAATCTAACATAGGGTGTGTCCGCTCCTTCTTTAATTTCTATTCTTTCCACAAATTAAATTTCTCTACTATTGTTATTTGGTTTTGATTTAGCAAAATGATTAAAGTCTTCTGAAATTTTAATCACTTTTGTTTTAACATTTGATTCTTTAGAATCTGTCAGTGTAAAGGTTAAAACCACTTCATCTGAACTTACACTTTCAGGAAGCACATAAAAATAATTTACTACAGCCTGGTGTGTATTTTCTTCAAACAAATAATCAAATTCCGAATCATTATTAAGTCCTTTTATGCTTGGAGCAACTTTAAAGTTTAATAATTTTTCGTTAGATCTTAATTTAATGGAATAAATAAAAACATCTCCATTTTTACCTCCAAATTCATTGTTCTGAACAAATTCAATGGATGGATTTCCATACCTCATGGTGCTCCCAAGGTTAATTGTGCTACCTGCAACAATTACTAGTAATATAATTAACCAATTTGATTTCATCCAGTTAACAAGAATTAATTAAAAATGTAATTCATGACAAATTTAAAGAAAAAATTTTATATAAAACAAATACTTTAAGTAAAAAATACAATTATTTAGTAAATTACTATTTATTTAAGTAAACCATAAGCCTACAAATGTCTAATATTTTCAATTATTGTTAATTATGCTTTGCATCTAAATAATTAGTTTAAATTATAGTTAAATAATCTTAAAGAGTTTGACCAGATTATTTCCACAACTAAAAGTCTCTTATTGAGCAACTTATAAATTAATGGAAATATTTTAAATATTATTGATTAAAAACAGATTTCCACTTTTATGCGCAGCAAAATTACCTGTCCAAAAGCTAACAATTACAAGTAGTGCTTACATAAATCCAATTAAACTTTCAGTATAAATAAAACAAGCTATTTATTTGTTGTTTAGTTTATTAAATATATCAAAAAATTAATAAATATGCAATTTGTGACTCCTTTGCCTTCCTATTCGACTTTATTAGAAAATTGTTATTGATCATGTGAAAAAAGTAGTCGAAATCAGGGTTATGTCAAAATTGATATTTATGGTAAATTAGCCCGGAGACAACATCTGGCTATTGTACTTGTCAGGTATTGTCACCTGACAAACTAGCCTTATCACAACACCAGTCAAATCCTGTTCCAATTTTTTATTATTCCTTATACAATAAATTGTCTTAAAAATGTTTTTTCAGCTGCTGTGAATATTTTTCATGCTTGCGTAACATCTAATTAATTAGGGCTCGCTGAAAAACGCCTAAGCCTATTAAAATTAAACACTTACATAAAGAAAGTTGTGAAAAAGTACAAAGGTTTTAAAAAAAATAGTAATTTCCCCTTGCATTAACTTTATCTTCAAGTAGCAAAAAACAAATGATTATTATGCTAGCCAGAGGCACATCATCTACTTCATTAGCTTCAGCTCGAAGTATTCTTATACATCTACGCTTTGCTAATTTTTCTCCCTTTGGTCGAAGATATCGCTTAGCTAAGTTGCAGCTAATGCACCTCTGACTTTTTCAGCAGGCCCTAAGTATTGATAGTAAACCAGTCTTCCTATTTCAAAAAGGTGTGCTGTAAAAACAATTAGTTAACTCTCCAACAAACTTTGTCTTATTGAGTTTAAGATTTATAAAAGCCAAAACAAATTTCATCGAATTATTTTGTTGATGCTGAACATTAAGCCTACTTTGCAAATAAAATTAGTTCTATATGAACGAGCCAAAACAGTTACCTATCATCTTTCGTTACCGATACCTTTGGCATGTATTGTTCTGGGTAGTTATGTATCTGGGCTATGTAATAAGTTATGGAGGATATGGTCAGGGAGACTATCGCAACGAAGCGGTAATAAATGCGATATTATTGCCGGTGAGGATGCTTTTTACTTATATCATGCTCTACATTCTTGTTCCTAAATTTCTACTTCTAAAAAAATACCGAAAATTTATTCTGGGCACGCTTGTTCATGCATTTTTATTTGGTTTGGCCATTTGGTGGGTTTTTAGGTTTATCATTAATATTGAAGATTACGCCTGCAATAGTGATTATCCTATTATTTATTTTAACAAGATATTTGTCTCAATTATAGGTAATTACGGAATTCCTTTAACAGCAATGATTTTTAAGCTGTTTAAATGGTGGTACCTCGATCAGCAATACAAACTAGAACTGGAACATGGTAAGCTTACTTCGGAATTAAAATACCTGAAGGGACAAATTCATCCGCACTTTTTGTTCAATACGCTAAATAATTTGTATGCATTAACTTTAAAAAACTCCGACAAGGCATCTGATGTGGTTTTAAAGTTAGCGAACCTGCTGGATTACATGATTTACCACTCCAATGCCGATAAGGTAAAACTGGAAAAAGAACTTGGAATAATTGAAAGCTATATTGAACTTGAAAAAATAAGGTATGGTGATAGATTAGAGCTTGATTATCAGGTTAATGGCGATACAAATACAGCTGAAATTGCTCCGCTGATATTGTTTCCGTTTATTGAAAATGCTTTTAAACACGGGGCTAGTAAAGACAGATCAAACCCAAAAATAAGCATTGATATTACCGTCGTTGAAAATTCATGTGTTATTCTTACTGTAAAAAACTCGTTACCTGTTGAAAAAATTGAAAACAACCATGGAGGTATTGGTTTAAAAAATATTAGAAGGCAACTTGATTTGCAATATCCTGATAAGCATGAACTAAAAATAGAGAAAAGGGAAAAAAGTTTTGAGGTTTACTTAAATATAATGTGCAAGAGCCTGGTAGAAAATAAATTCAAATAGACTATGAAAACAAAATGCCTGATAGTTGATGATGAGCCTTTGGCTATTGAAGTAATTGAAAATCACTTAAGTAAGATAGAGCAACTTGAATTGGTAGGTACTTGCAAAAATGCCTTTGAGGTATACAATTTTTTACAGGAAAACAAAGTTGACTTACTGTTTTTAGATATTCATATGCCAGAAATGAAGGGCACAGACCTAATCAAGAACCTGAAAAACCCGCCAAAAGTAATTCTTACAACTGCTTACAGAGAATACGCGCTGGAAAGCTATGAACTAAACGTACTCGATTATTTATTAAAGCCCATTTCGTTTGATCGATTTATGCAGGCCATTAATAAGTATTTTGATTCGGCAACCGCCTCATCCGATATTAGTTTTCATGCAAACAAGGCCAAAGATGACAGCTTTATCTACGTTCGGGAAAAGAACCAGGTACATAAAATCCTCACCAGCAAAATTAAATTTATTGAAAGCATTAGCGATTATGTGAAGATACATAGCAGTACTCAAAAAATTACAATCAGGTACACAATATCATCTATTGAAAAAATGCTTTCAGATGTTGAATTTATTCGTATTCACCGCTCTTTTATCATTAATAAAAAGTACATAACTAAGTTTACAGCACACTCCATTTTTATTGAAGAAAAAGAATTTCCGATTGGGCCAAGTTATAAAAAGGAAGTCTTTAATTCGTTGAACTATGGGAAGTTTATGGATTAGGAAGGAGAGGTCAAGGGGAAGAAGTTTACAGTCGGTAGTATTCAGTTCACGGTCTTCAGTTCGCATTATTCAGCCAACAGTCGGTAGCCTGACTCAGACATTAATGATCATAAATCGAAAATTGTAAATCCGTAATCTGTTTTTGGTGATAACTGGAAAACCAGAAACATTAGCCTTGACATGACACTAGTGTCATGTCAAGTGTGATACTTCTGGTAAAAAAATATATCTTTGAGGAAAAAACATGAAAAAATACAAGGTCACATTAACTGCCTCAGAAATTGAATTATTAAAAGAAATTACCAGAAATA
>JBNKJW010000205.1:0-32788 GCA_050291445.1 Bacteroidales bacterium
AAAGTAATTTCCGATATCCATACCAAAATTAAGCCTGGGAAAAAAGTCACCATGTTTTTAGCCCCTGAAGATGTTGCTATTTCTCTCCACCCCATCGAAAATATTTCAATACAGAACCAACTGAAAGGTTATGTTGAAAAAGTATTTTATATTAATGGGAAAATGATTTGTATGGTCAATACAGGGGTTCAAATTATGGCTGAGGTTGCACGCACATCAGTAGAAACCCTTGGTTTGAAACCGGGCACAGAGGTATGGTGCTTGTTTAAATCGGTTGCACCTAGGCTTATTTAGGAGCCAGTCTATACAAGAAAATCCCAATAATTAAAAAGATTATATTAGGAGTCCAAACTGCTAATAATGAGGGCATTGTATTGGCTTTTGCCAGTTCGTTAAATATCTGCATAAAAAGTATGTATATAAAACTTAAAGCTATTCCAGCAGCAATATTTAAACCAGTTCCACCTCTTTTTTTTCGTGTTGATAAACTTACTCCTATTAGTGTTAGGATAAAAGTAGAAAATGGAAAAGCAAGCCGTCTGTATTTTTCAACTTTGTAAGCTTCAATATTATCATCACCTTTCATTTGCTGGTCGGCAATAAATTCTTTAAGCTCAGGGGTATTTAAAGTTTCAATTGATTTTAGTCTTCTTTTAAAATCTTCGGGGTGCATATTTAGGACAGTATCAATTTTTCTACCCTCAATAAGCTCTTGTTTGCCGCTTTCTGTGTAATTTCTTATATAATAATTTTGAACCTCCCATTTTTGGACTATCGAATCCCAACTTATCCTGGATGCAATCATTTTAGAAACAAGTCTATCTCCCTCAAATTTTTCAAGTGAGAATTTAAATCCATTATCTCTGTTAGTATCGTAGCTTTCCATATACGCATAAAGCCCAGGCGCAACTTGCTTGTGGACATTTCTTTTTGTAAAAGCTTTTGCGCCATCAACGTATTTTAACTCAAAATCAATCCGGTATTTATTGGCTGGAGGTATGATGTAACCAGTTAGGAAAAATGATAAAATTGCCAAAACCAAAGCTGAATAAAAATAAGGACGCATCAAGCGTTGATAACTTACCCCACTACTTAAAATAGCTACCACTTCGGAGTTGCTTGTAAGTTTTGAAGTAAAGAAAATTACTGCTATAAAAATAAACAATGGAGAAAAAAGATTTGCAAAATAGGGGAGAAAATTCAAGTAATAGGTAAATACAATCTCACTTAACGGGACATTGTGTTCCAGAAAGTCCTCAATTTTTTCTGCCAAATCAAAAACAATTACAATGGATAAAATAAGCGCAATGGAGAAGAAAAAAGTCCCCAGGAATTTTTTAATTATGTATAAATCAATGGTTTTTATCCCAATTAAATTAAGAACCCTCTTTAGCATAAACTATTTTTTAACCATTTATTATATGCGTTGCATTAATTTATTGATCATTCCGGCTTTCCATGTACTAAATTCGCCAGCTTCAATTTTGCTGCGGGCTTCACCTACCAGCCAAAGATAAAAAGCAAGGTTGTGGATGCTTGCTATTTGTGCTCCAAGTCGTTCATTAGCAGCGACTAAGTGTCTTAAGTAAGCTTTTGAATATTGGGTATCAACAAATGATGCTCCGTCTTTCTCTAATGGAGAGAAATCGTTTTTCCACTTTTCATTTTTTATATTGATAATGCCATTTTTTGTAAAGAGCATTCCATTTCTTCCATTTCTTGTAGGCATAACACAATCAAACATATCGGTACCCAATGCAATACTTTCAAGAATATTTGCAGGTGTTCCAACTCCCATTAAATAACGTGGCTTGTCGAGTGGTAAAATCTGGTTGACTACCTCAAGCATTTCATACATGTCTTCAGCGGGTTCTCCAACCGATAACCCACCAATCGCATTGCCATCAGCACCATACGAAGCTATTACTTCTGCTGATTTTTTTCTTAAATCTTTGTAAACACTCCCTTGTACAATGGGGAAAAATGTTTGCGAGTGGCCATAAAGCGCCTTGGTCTGGTTAAAATGTTCCATCCCTCTTTTTAGCCAAAGATGTGTTAAATCAAGTGACTTTTCAGCGTATTTGTAATCGCAGGGATAAGGTGTGCATTCATCAAATGCCATCATGATGTCGGAGCCTATAATTCTCTGAATATCAACTACATATTCTGGTGTGAATAAGTGTTTAGAACCATCAATGTGCGATTGAAAAGCAGCCCCTTTTTCTGAAAGCTTTCGCTGATCGGCTAGTGAGTATACCTGAAAGCCCCCACTATCAGTAAGTATTGGTTTGTTCCAGTTCATGAATTTATGAAGTCCGCCAGCCTTTTTCAGCGTATCAAGCCCTGGGCGTAAATAAAGATGGTAGGTATTTCCTAGAATAATTTGGGCCTTAACATCTTCAACCAGCTCAGTTTGATGTACTCCTTTAACTGAACCAACAGTACCTACAGGCATAAAAATAGGGGTTTTAATTTGCCCCCTGTCGGTGGTAATTACTCCTGTTCTTGCATTCGATTTTGTGTCTTTCTTCTCTACCTTAAAAATCATCTTTGAACTTTGCTTTTTCTAAAGTGGCAAAAATAGCTAATTTAATCGCAATTTTGTTAAACTGCTGTTTTTTTTAAGCATGCTTAACATTTCTTACTTCGAGAATAAATGTTTTAATGTAGTAGATTATATTAAAGCTATAATTTTAGCTAATTTTATTTAAATTTGCGCCTAATATCATTGACCTATTTTATTAACTTAGCAGTATAGCCTTTTTATATGAACTACATTTTAAGCCTTGATGTCTTTTCACTTTGTGTTCTTATTGCTTTTTCAATTACATTTTTAGTTCAGCTTTTTTATTACCTGTTCTTTTTTCTTCGAATTGTCTTTTACAAAGAGCCTAAAGGTGTTGTTAATGAACAATTTCCGGTTTCTGTAATTATTTGCTCTAAAAACGAAGCTGCACATCTTGAGGAATTTTTGCCTTTGGTACTTGAGCAAGATTATCCTGATTACGAAGTGATTGTTGTAAATGATGGTTCTGATGATGGTACTGAGGATATTCTTAAATTGTACCAAAGTAAATATTCAAAATTGTATGTTACAACTATTCCTCAATCAAGAAATTTTGGACGCAATAAAAAACTGGCGGTTTCAATTGGACTAAAAGCAGCCAAAAACGAATGGGTTTTATTAACTGATGCTGATTGTAAACCTGTTAGTAATGAGTGGATTAAGTTAATGCAGCAAAAGTTTGACAAAAAAACTGACTTTGTGATTGGATATGGAGGGTATAAAGAAGCAAAAGGATTTTTGAACAAGTTGATTAGGTATGATACTTTAATAATTGCTTTGCAATACTTTACATTGGCCATGGCAAAAATGCCATATATGGGGGTTGGGCGTAATTTGGCGTATAAAAAATCAGTTTTTTTTCAAAATAAGGGGTTTTCTAAGCATTTGCATTTAGCATCAGGCGATGATGATTTATTTGTAAACGAAAATGCTGATAAAAAAAATCTAAAAATAGCGTTGAATCAAAAAACCTTTACCGAAAGTATTCCAAAGAAAAAATTCAAGGAATGGTTTTATCAGAAAAAAAGACATATAACTACTGCAAAGTACTATAAATCCAAGCATAAATTTATTTTGGGCTTAGAAGTTTTTAGTCGCATTTTCTTTTATGCGACCTTTATTACGGGCTTATTTTTTCCGAAAATATTGATTATTTTATTAGCAGGGTATTTAATCAGGCTAATTTTACAAACTATTGTCTTATCTTCAGCATCAGCTAAATTTAATGAAAAAGGTATTTTTTATTTAGGTATAATATTTGATTTTTTTATGCCAATAATTAATTTTATAGTACTTTTAAGTAACCTAAAACTACGCAAACATAAAAAATGAGTCCAGTATCTGATTTATCAGACAAAGCACAGAGAGATTATAAGTTGGTAACCAATGCTATAAGTGGAGATCAAAAAGCCTATACCAAGTTAATGGGGTTGTACCGCGATCCATTGTTTTTTATGATGAAAAGGATGGTACAAAATATTGACGATGCTGAGGATTTGACCATTGAAGTATTTGGTAAAGCTTTTAAGATGCTTGAAAAATACACTCCTAAATATGCCTTTAGCACTTGGCTGTTTAAGATTGCCAGTAACCATTGTATTGATTTTCTGCGTAAGCAGAATAAACATAAAATGCTCTCAATAGATGAAACCATTGATGATGATGAGGTTTCTCCAAGTGATATTATTAGAGCTGAAACACCAGATCCAGAAGAAAAAATGATAAGGGATCAAAAAGATAACATCCTTCAGGATTTCATTAAAAAACTACACCCGGATTATCAGGAAATACTTAAGTTGAAGTATTTTTACGGACTTTCTTACCTGGAAATCTCAGAAGAGTTGAGTATACCGCTTGGTACAGTTAAGGCCAGACTTTTCCGTTCGAAAGAACTCTTACTAACCACAATTAAAAGTAGAGATATTAATTTTTAGGCGCATTTAGATTGGAACTTATTCAAAAATACTTTGATAATCTCAGCGATGAGCAAATAACGCAGTTTTCTGAACTGAAAGGACTTTATACTGAATGGAATGATAAAATCAATGTCATTTCACGAAAAGATATTGAAAACTTTTACCAAAGACATGTTTTACATTCTTTAGCCATTGCAAAAATTATTCAATTCAGACCTGGCACTATGGTAATGGATGTGGGAACTGGAGGAGGCTTTCCTGGAATACCATTGGCCATTTTGTTTCCCAAAACCGAATTTTTATTAGTTGATTCTATAGGGAAGAAAATTAAGGTTGTAAATAAGGTAATTGAATCAATTGGTTTAAAAAATGCCAAAGGGGTTCATAAAAACAGTAAAGAAATAAAATGCCAGTTTGATTTTGTTATTAGCAGGGCTGTTACTTCATTTCCAAAATTTATGCCTCTTGTTGAGGGGAAATTTAAACAAAAACAGTTAAACAGCCTGCAAAACGGTATTATCTATCTAAAGGGCGGCGACCTGAATGAAGAGCTCAAGAGTTTTAAAAAAAATGTTGTTTTTTATCCAATTTCCAATTATTTCCAGGAAGATTTTTTTGAAACAAAGTATGTGGTTTATTTTCCTGTTTAACAGCTAGTTGTTGTTAATGTTACAAGTTGTGTAAATTATCTTTCATATAAACCCCAAAAGTTTTTTGAATAAAGGAAAAATATGTTACTTTTGCAGTCCGATTTTGAGAATTAAAACGTTTAGTCATGAAGAGGACATTTCAACCATCAAATAGAAAAAGAAGAAATAAACACGGTTTTAGAGAAAGAATGGGGTCAGTTAGTGGCCGCAAAGTGGTTGCTGCGCGTAGAGCAAAAGGCAGAAAAAAATTAACAGTTTCTGACGAAGGCCGTCATAAAAGATAAATAAGTTTTTAAGACAAGATACAGCTAAGCCCTTCTTTGATAAAGAGAAGGGCTTTCGTTTTTGTACCTGCTTCAAATAACAAAGTTTTACTTTTTCATTATTGATGCAAGTTTATTTAGAGGGGGTCTAAATAAACAGCCAAATAATACCTCTTTTTGATCATCAATTTTGATATATTTGCATGCATCATTTAAAAAAAAGACTATGCAATCAAATATCGAATCAGTGTTGTTGGAAAATATTGACACTCAGTTAAAAACAGTAAGTGAGAAAATAATTGCGGGAAAGCGAATTACAGAAGAAGAAGGCATTTTGTTGTATGAAAAAGCGGAATTAGGCCTCCTTGGTAGTTTGGCAAATATTGTTCGCGAGAGAAGACATGGTAATAAAACCTTCTTCAACCGAAACTTTCATATAGAGCCTACCAATATTTGTATCTATAACTGCAAGTTTTGCTCTTATGTTAGAAAACAAGGTGATGGAGATGCCTGGGAATATTCACTTGATGAGGTGTTGAAAATCACAGAATCCTACAAGGATAAGCAAGTAACTGAAGTTCATATAGTTGGCGGAGTGCACCCCCGAAGGGATCTGCATTATTATGGCAATATGATCTCAAAAATTAAGCAAGTTATACCTTCTATTCATGTAAAGGCCTTTACTGCTATTGAGCTCGATTTCATGATAAAAAAAGCAAAGGTTTCTATCAAAGAAGGCTTAAAAATGCTAAAAGAATATGGTTTAGATTCTATTCCCGGAGGAGGAGCCGAAATTTTTGATCCTGAAATTAGAAAGCAGGTATGCTTTGAAAAATCTGATGCAAAGATGTGGCTTGATATTCATAGAACCGCTCATCAGGTTGGTATTCCATCAAATGCAACCATTCTTTATGGGCATATTGAGCAATACAAACACCGCATTGATCATATGAAACGCTTACGCGATTTACAGGATGAAACAGGAATGTTTAATACCTTCATCCCACTAAAATTCAGGAAAGAAAACAACCATCTTTCACATATTGGCGAGGTTACTACAATTGAGGACTTGAAAAACTATGCGGTTTCGAGGATTTTTTTGGATAACTTTGATCACATTAAGGCCTATTGGCCAATGATTGGTAAGCATACTACACAACTCTCACTTTCATTTGGGGTTGATGATGTTGATGGTACCATTGACGACACTACAAAAATATATTCAATGGCTGGAGTGGAAGATCAAAGCCCAACAATGAGCACTCAAGAGCTTACTGACTTGATTTTGGAAGTTAATCGTATACCAGTTGAAAGGGATACACTTTATAATGTAGTGAAGGATTACTCGCTAGTCTAGTTTTCAGTTCTTAGTCTACAGGGTCGAAGGTTGCGAAACCTATATCTATCTAAGGAGGTAATTGGCTTTAAATCAGTCGATTGTCCTCCTTGTGTAGATGTGGATTTTTTTGCACCTGTCCTCTATTAAATAATTGAATATGTCGCTTGCAACTTGATACTAGCGATTGAGGACCTGAGACTGCTTAATGCTTTCTTTGTTTATCTTAGTTTCCTATAGCGCATTGCTTTCAATGCGCGCATCTTTTGTTTTTTTCCTTTCATCTTTTATCTTCTTTTTTCCCTTAATCTTTTATCTTTGCCTCCTGAAAAATGAACAAAACAAATTCAGAATGAGCGAATTTCGAGGAAAAAAAATTATTACAGGATTAAAAAACTTCGGTAGCTTTTTAATAACCAAGGCCTTTTTAAGACATCTTGGAATAGCTGTATTAGTGATAATTGGGCTTATTTTTGGCATCTTTCAGTCGCTTAATGTAGTAACCCATCATGGAGAAGGTTTATCTGTTCCTGATTTTACCGGAAAAACTCTCCATGAGGCCATCCAAACTGCAGAAGATAGTGATTTACGAATTGAAGTAAATGATTCTGTATACAACGCCCCAGGGAAAAAGGGTACAGTGATTGCTCAAAACCCGCCACCAGACTTTAAAGTAAAGAAGGGAAGGACAATTCACGTACAGATAAAAACCTTTAACCCTAAAAGAATTGATATGCCTGATTTTACAGGTGTTTCATTAATTCAGGCCAAAGCGGATATTGAAACCTATGGTTTAAAAATTGGGAAATTACAATATGTGCCAGATATTGCTACCAATAATGTTCTAGAGCAAATGTATAACGGAAGGTCCATTGCTCCGGGAACCAAAATTGAAATAAACTCCAGGATTGATTTAGTATTGGGAATGGGTGAATCAAATGAGGCAACAATAGTCCCTGATCTACAGGGACTTACAAGGGGTGATGCTATTCAAAAAGCAACGGATAATTCCTTAAATATTGGGGCCCTGGTTTTTGATGAATCGGTAATAACGGTTGAAGACAGTACTTCTGCTGTTGTTTGGAAACAAACACCTGTTAAAAATTACCAAACAACTATGGGGTCGGTTATTGATTTGTGGTTAACCTTAGATACCGAGAAACTGCAAAATAATGATGATAACTAACAATAAAAGAGTTAGTTTGTAAGTTTGAGTTATAGCCATTATTATTTTTGATTTAGGCTATATACCTAACTGAAATTTACCTATTTATGAAAATAAAACAAACCATAAGCTATCAATTTACATTTATTGTTGTTTTTGCTTTTTTTTGTTCTGGTATAAAAGCTCAGGAAGCTGTTAGCTATTTTGGATATCCGGCTTTAAAAGGAAAAGCAACGGAAAGCAATAAGCAAAAAAAAGCCTTAAAAGCAAGCCTGGAATTGCCTTTTTTCGATGATTTTTCCAGTTATTCTCTTTACCCGGATCAAAGCAAATGGACTGATAATTATGCTTTTATAAATGGAACTTACCCAGATAATCCTCCTTCAATAGGGGTGGCAACGCTAGATGCTATTAATAATGATGGAGAATTTTATACCAGTGCAGGTTATGGCAATTTTTTTTCAGCAGATACACTTAGCTCGCAACCAATAAATTTGAATTATCCGGGTGATAACTCTATTTACCTTAGTTTTTATTTTCAACCCCAGGGACTAGGTGATTTCCCTGAAAGTGAAGATTCATTGTTCCTTGAATTTTATGCACCCGAGGAAGGCACCTGGGAGAAAATTGAAAGTTTTGAAGGCGAAACAAATAAACCTTTTCAGCATGTAATGGTTCACATCAATGAAAACAAGTATTTACAGGATGGTTTTAGGTTTAGGTTTCGAAATATTGCCAGTCTTTCATCCAACGAAGAACCAAGCATTGTTACTAACGCAGACCACTGGCATATCGATTATGTTTATTTAAACAATGGGCGCAATGCCAGTGATTTAAATCCTGATGACATTGCCTTTGTTTATCCAATGGCTTCACCTTTAAAAAACTACGAGGCAATGCCCTGGAAGCATTTTAAAGCCAGTTTTTCAACTGAAATAGCCGCAACCATTCAGTCTGTTTATCAATATAATAGCACTGGTGGTTCAGGACGTTTGGTCGATTCAATTTATTATGTTTTTTATGACAATAGTGGAAACGAGCCTAATGATACCCTTTTTGGTGGGGCTTACAATATGGCTCCCGGTCAGCAAAGAACTTTTGACCCCCCATTTGCTTATAGTTTCTTAACAAACTCAGCTGATTCAGCAAGTTTTACCATAAAAAGTCGTTTTGTAACTGATGCAAACGATGAGGTGGTTAATAATGAGCTTATTTATGTGCAAAAGTTTTACGATTATTATGCCTACGATGATGGATCTGCTGAAGCAAGTTATGGAATTTATGGGGATGGAACCCAAAATGCCCGGTTGGCCTATCAGTTTGATTGTAAAAAACAAGATACGTTGAAAGCTATTCAAATGTATTTTACAAGGAGCCTGGGAGATGCAAGTCAAAAATACTTTTACCTGACTATTTGGGACGATAATGAAGGGGCCCCGGGTAGTATAATTTACCAGAGAGAGGCAGTAAGGCCTGAATATGAAAGTGGGTTAAATAAATTTCATGATTATTTAATAGATGATACTACACTTATTCTTGATGGTGTATTTTATGTGGGGTGGGTGCAAACCACAAGTGATATGCTGAATATAGGCCTGGATCTGAATCGTAACAGAAGCGAAAGAATTTTTTATACCTTAGGCGGGGACTGGAAAAATTCATCTTTTCAGGCAGCTTTGATGATTCGTCCTTTTTTTGGAAAACAGTTAACGTTGCCAGTAGAACCTATACAACAAAGAATAGCTAATGAGGTAAAAGTTTATCCAAATCCAACAAAAGGCGACTTAAGAGTTAGTGTTGGCAATGTTGCTGATAATGAGGTGATTAATGGAGAGGTTTATACCCTTGCTGGAAGGTTGGTACGTAATTTTGAATTTACAAATAACTCTCAAATTGAACTTTCGGGGTTAATTGAAGGCATTTATTTACTTAGGGTATTCGACAGGAAAGGGAAGTTTAATTACACGCAGAAAATAATTAAAACAAAATAAAAGAGTAAGTGTGAAAGAACAGGAAGAAGAAGGACAATTATTCGAGCATTACAAATATGTTGTAGATAAAGGTCAATCTGCACTGCGGATAGATAAATGGCTTTTTAACAAGCTTGAAAACATATCACGAAATAAAATACAGGAAGCTGCTGCAGGTGGAAACATTCTGGTTAATAACAAGGAAGTAAAAGCTAACTATAAGGTAAGGCCCGAGGATATTGTTACTATCGTTTTTGATTACCCACCCCGGGAGATAGAAATAATTGCCGAAGATATTCCTTTAGACATCCAATATGAAGACGATGATATCATCATCATTAACAAGAAACCAGGAATGGTTGTGCATCCGAGTTATGGCCATTATTCGGGTACGCTGGTTAATGCATTAGCCTATCACCTTAAAAACCTGCCTCTTTTTAGTGGCGATGATCCCCGCCCAGGGTTGGTTCACAGGATTGATAAAAACACATCAGGCATTCTGGTAATTGCAAAAACGGAGGAGGCGAAAACTCATCTTTCCAAGCAATTTTTTGACCGAACTATTAACAGAAAATACATAGCCCTGGTTTGGGGCAATTTTAATGAAAAAGAAGGCACCATTACAGGGCATATTGGGCGTAACCTGAAAAACCGAAAAATCATGCATGTTTTTCCTGAAGGAGAGTATGGTAAGCATGCAGTAACTCACTACAAAGTATTGGAGCACTTTGATTACGTAAGCCTTTTGGAATGCAAATTAGAAACAGGCAGAACGCATCAGATTAGGGCTCATATGAGTTATATTAAACACCCTTTGTTTAATGATGAGGAATATGGAGGCAATCAAATATTAAAAGGAACAACATTTACAAAATACAAGCAGTTTGTTCAGAATTGTTTCAGTGTTTTGCCCCGCCAGGCTTTGCATGCAAAATCGCTTGAATTTGTGCACCCGGCAACTGGAAAAACCATGTTTTTTGACTCGGAATTACCTGAAGACATGGCTACTGCTATTGAGAAATGGCGAAATTATATTGCCCATCGGAAAGAATAGGGGCATTCTTATGGATATCTTTTTTTAAGTAGTTTTTGGAAAGAAATGGGGCTACACTCATTCATCAATTATAAACCATTCAGCATATTTAACTTTGTTGTCTTTGTATACAAAATATAAAAAATCATGGTAACCCCTCCAAAAATAGACAAGCGCTTTTTCTTCTTCTTCCAATTCAATATCAGCCAAAAGTAACTCTTTTTCTGTACCATTTGGCATGCCCATGTATTTGATTACCTGGCTGATATCAGTTCCTTCTGTTCCGAGTTTTTTTTCAAACCAGCACATTATTTTGTAAAGGTCGCTGTTGATTGCATCACAGCATAAATCATTTTGTGCAGATAAGCGTATAAAATCCCTTGTGAGTTCAAGAATTTCAACTTCATCAAAGTTTTGGCCACGAAATTGGCTTAAGCAGCATGAATCATTTTCGTAGTAAACCTGTGAAAATGAAATATGGTAGAAAATAAATAGCGTTATTAATAGGAATAAGCCTTTCATTTATTAACTAACGAATAATTCCTTGTTTTATTTAAAACATTTGCAAGTCATGCAGCTTTTTGTATACTCCATTTTTGCTTAATAGTTCATCATGACTTCCTCTTTCAACAATTGCTCCTTCGTGTAAAACACAAATTTCATCGGCATGTTTAATCGTTGATAGTCTGTGCGCAATAACAATTGATGTACGGTTTTTCATCAGGTTTGTTAACGCATCCTGCACCAGCCTTTCCGATTCGGTGTCAAGTGCCGAAGTTGCTTCATCTAAAATTAAAACAGGTGGGTTTTTAAGCACTGCTCTGGCAATACTTAATCGTTGTCGTTGTCCTCCTGATAATTTACCTCCTCTGTCGCCAATGTTGGTTTGGTAACCGTTTTCGGTTTCCATAATAAATTCGTGTGCATTGGCAACTTTTGCAGCTGAAATTACCTCCTCTTCGGTTGCTGTTTCAACCCCAAAAGCAATGTTGTTAAAAATGGTATCGTTAAACAAGATTGATTCCTGGTTAACATTGCCCATTAGTGAGCGTAAGTCTTTGATATCTATGTCTTTAATGTTTTCTTCGTCAATTAAAATAGCTCCCCTTTCAACATCGTAAAACCTGGGTATTAAGTCTACCATAGTTGATTTTCCTGAGCCCGATTGACCAACTAATGCAATAGTTTGTCCTTTTTCTACTGTAAGTTTAATATCTTTTAAAACATCAACTTCAGCATATTTAAAGCTAACATTATTAAATTCAATTTTAGTGTGAAAGCTTTTTTTCGATATTGCATTTGGAGAATTTTTAATAGTTTCTTTTGCATCTATTACACTGTTAATCCGGTCAATGGCAGCCATTCCTTTTTGAACACTGTAGTATGCTTTTGTAACAGTTTTAGAAGGATTAATTATTTGTGAGAAAACAGCAATAAAGCCCATGAATACTTCAGGTGACATTTCTGTTTTTTCTCCTAATACAAGCGTAGCACCATAGTACATAACAATCATTAGAGTTAAAACGCCTAAAAACTCACTCATTGGCGAAGCCAGGTAGTCTCTTCTGTATATTTTATTGGCCAGTTTTGTATAATTGTTATTTTCTTTGCTAAACCTGTCCCCAATTCTTTTTTCGGCCACAAATGCTTTAATAATTCTTAACCCGCCTATGGTTTCCTCCATCATTGATAGCAAAACACCCATTCTGGATCGTAGGTCAACCGAAGATTTACGAAGACTTTTTCCAATTTTTCCAATAATAACGCCACTTATAGGTAATAAAACCAATATAAATAATGTTAACATTGGACTCATGAGAAATAATGAGGTTAGGAAAATGATTATTAGTATTGGATCACGAAATATCATTTCAATTGACGACATGGCTGCCCACTCAAATTCTTGAACATCAGTAGTCATTTTTGAAATAACATCCCCTTTTTTTTCTTCAGAGAAGTAGCCAATATGCAGATTTAGCACCTTTTTGTATATCCTGTTCCTTATGTCTCTTACAATTCCATTGCGGATTGGGGCCATAAAAAAAGTTGCAAAATAAACAAAGATATTTTTGAGCAAAATTGCAGACAATATGAAAATACACACAAAAATCAGCGCATTTATTTTTCCACTGGTAAGAATAATGTCGCTCATGTAATAACTGAAGTAGTTGTTTGCGTAATCAGCTGAAAACTCAAAAACAGGCTTTGTTGTAACAAGTTCCTCTGGGTTAAACAAAATGCGTAAAAAAGGGATAAGAAGAAGAAGAGAAAATAACGAAAAAATGGCCCCGAGCAAATTGAATAATATATTTAGCAATGCCTGAAACTTATAAGGTTTTATATAGTATAAGACTGTTTTTAAAAAATCTCTCATTGTTTGTTCTAAAATTAATTAATTACAGAAGCCAAAAGTAAAAAGATTCCTTGAATAAATAAGGCCAGAAGTAATTATAATACTAAGAGATGATTATAAATATTAAGAGTTGGTTAAATATCAGCATTGGTGTTGAAAGGGTTTTATTTGTAGGGCACAATAAGGCCGCAATAGCTCAAAAAAATGTAAGATAGCTTAATGAAATTGCATTGAATATAAAAAAATGACCTATTATTTTATAATTCCCCCCTAAATTATAATCATTCTAAATTTCATGCGCTGTTGGTTTAGACCGATCATAAGAATTATTTTTGTATTCCATATAAAAACATCATTTTATGATTATTGAAAATAAAGCAACATATCTCAAGCGTGAAATTCTTACACGCCTTGCTAAATTGACTTATGATAACGAGTTGGAATCAAAAATAGACAAGATTCCGCTACAGATGATAAACAGAAATAATGAATCGTTTCGTTGTTGTTTGTATAAAGACAGGGCAATGGTAAAGTTCAGGACAATTGCCTCGCTTGGTTTTGACCTTTCGGAGGAGGATAAAATTGACTCGCATTTAATTTCGGAGTTTGTAAAAGAAGTTCCAGAACGTGAAAAGCCTGAATTTCCAATCCTTACTTTTATTGATGATGCATGCAAAGCTTGCGTTCAGGTTAATTATTTTATTACCAATGTATGCAAGAACTGTGTGGCAAGGCCTTGCATGGTTAATTGCCCGAAGGATGCCATATACCTGGGTGATAAACAGGCACATATCAAACCCAAAGACTGCATTAACTGCGGAATTTGCCAAAAGGTTTGCCCTTATCATGCAATTGTTTATGTACCAGTGCCTTGTGAGGAGTCCTGTCCGGTTGATGCACTTTACAAAGATGAGGATGGAAAAGAACACATTGACTATACCAAATGTATTTATTGTGGTAAATGCACTAAGGCTTGTCCGTTTGGTGCAATTATGGAAAAATCGCAAATAGTCGATATTATCACCAGAATGAATCAGGGCAAAGAAGTTATTGCTATGGTTGCACCTTCAGTTATTGGGCAGTACAAGGCATCCATTTTTCAGATAGCTGCAGCACTTAAAGAAGCTGGTTTTACAAAGGTAGTTGAAGTGGCAATTGGGGCCGAAACTACAGCAAAAGTTGAAAGTGAAGAGTTTATAGAAAGGATGGAAAAAGGTGACAAATTATTAGGAACCTCTTGTTGCCCTGCTTATACCGCTGCTGTGAGAAAGCATGCTAAAGACTTTCTGCCTTTTGTTTCGGATGCAAAAACACCAATGGCCTATACTGCTGAAATGGTCAAGAAGGATTACAAAGACGCTGTGAGCGTTTTTATTGGACCTTGTGTGGCAAAAAAACACGAAGGTAGAAAGAACGAATTTGTGGACTATGTGCTTACATACGAAGAAATGCACTCAATGTTTTTAGCAAAAAATATTGACCCGGTAGAAATTGAACTGGATGAGGATGATAAAAAGGGCTTGTTAGAATATAAGGATGCCAATAATCCGGCAAGAGGATTTCCGGTTACAGGAGGTGTTGCAAATGCTGTTAAAGAGGCATTAAAGGGTGAATTTGAAGACTTAAAACCAGTGTACATTGATGGATTGACGAGAAAAAGTGTTAAGCTGTTAAATAATTATGCTACAAAGAGTTGTCCTGGAAACCTGGTAGAGGTAATGTCTTGTGAAGGTGGTTGTATGGCCGGTCCCGGGGTTATTGAAAAGGTTAATAAAGCCAATAAAAGGTTGAATGACTTTATGCAGAAAAAATAACACTAGAAATTAGACATTTGAACTTAGAAATTAGTGTGGATGCTAAGTTCTAAGTTCGAATTTCTAAAACTAAATCCCCGTATAACTTGAAGGGCTAATATTTTTTAGTTCCGCTTTTAATTCCTCCGAAACATCAAGTGTATCAATAAAATTATGAATTGATTCTTTGGTGATTGCTTTGTTGGTGCGTGTTAAATTAAGCAAGGCTTCATAAGGGTTAGGGTAATTTTCCCTACGCAAAATAGTTTGAATGGCTTCTGCAACAACCGACCAGTTGGCTTCTAAATCATTTGCCAGAGCTTTTTCATTTAAAACCAGTTTTCCTAATCCTTTTAGTAACGATTCCAATGCAATAATGGTGTGAGCAAATGGAACCCCAACATTTCTTAGTACTGTTGAGTCTGTTAAATCACGCTGCAAACGAGATATAGGGAGCTTGTTTGCCAAATGTTCAAAAACAGCATTGGCAATACCTAAATTACCTTCAGCATTTTCAAAATCAATTGGGTTTACTTTGTGTGGCATGGCTGATGAACCTATTTCGCCTTTTTTAATTTTTTGCTTAAAGTAGTCCATCGAAATATAAGTCCAGATATCACGGCTTAAGTCAAGCAGTATGGTGTTGATTCTCTTTAAGTTATCGAACAGTGCTGCTAGGTTGTCGTAATGTTCTATTTGGGTGGTGGTTTGCGATCTTTCCAGGTTTAAAACATGATTAACAAATGAGTTTGCAAACTCTGCCCAATTAACTTCTGGATAGGCTACATTGTGGGCATTAAAATTACCGGTTGCCCCACCAAATTTAGCTGAAAAAGGTACAAAATTAAGCAGCGCTTTTTGCTTTTGGATACGCTCAATAAAAACATCAATTTCCTTTCCTAATCGGGTAGGAGAGGCGGGTTGCCCATGTGTTCTGGCAAGCATTGGTATTTCGGCCCATTCCTCAGCCAATTCACTAAGTTTGGTGATTACTCTTTCCAAAATAGGATAGTAAGCATAACTCATTGCATCCTGCAACGAGTATGGAACAGCAGTGTTATTAATATCCTGCGAAGTCAACCCAAAATGGATAAACTCTTTGTGTTCAGAAAGCCCCAATAAATCAAATTTTTCCTTAATGAAATATTCAACTGCTTTTACATCGTGGTTGGTGGTTTTTTCAATATCTTTAATTTTTGCAGCATCTTCAAGGGTGAAATCCAAATAAACATGACGAAGTTGTTTATAGGTTTTTTTGTCAACATTTTTTAATTGTTTAATCGGAAGTTCACAAAGAGCGATAAAGTACTCAATTTCAACAAGTACCCTGTATTTAATTAAAGCGTATTCTGAAAAATACTTTGAAAAAACTTCAGTTTTATTTCTGTAGCGACCATCAACTGGCGAAATAGCAGTTAAAATATTCAAATCCATTGTCTTATTATTAAATTTATCGGGACTGCAAAGATAAAATAAATTAGGGATTTTTGATAGCTAAACCTAATTGCTGGAAAGTTACTTTTTTGTATATTGTATTATGGTATCTTCGAATCTTTTCATAAAGGATTACACAATTATTTTGCTCTGTTTTTTTCTTTCGAAGTTTCTTGTCAATGGGAGAGTTTTGAAAAGGCGTACAAAACAGAAAATATAATTGTTCTTGTTATTGATGGTGCCAACTAGTTATTTACCCTTGAAAACTAATTGTTCCAAACCCTCTCCGAATTCTTTTTATCCTTGTTTCTAAAAGCAGTTTCAAGGTCAATATCAAATTGATTGGCCAGGTCAAGTAGGTAACTGAAAACATCAGCAAATTCGTCTTCCAGTTCATCTTCCTTTAATTCTTTGCCTTTTTCATGATAAAGTTTCATGCGGTTGCGGATGGCTTTGGCCAGTTCACCAATTTCTTCGCTAAAGAGCAGAAAAATTTCAAGAGGGTTGTTTTTATCCCAGCCCCTTTCTTTGCAAAGAAGTTGAATGTATTCCTGATAATCTTTAAGCGTAGGATTGGGTTTCAAATTTTCCATTATTTTATGTTAGATATTAGATTTGAGCACACAGACTCTAGATGCAAATATCAATCTATCAGCAGCTTAAGCTATTTGTTTTTTTGATTAGTTTTTAGAAATTATACAATTATCGTTTGGGTAAAAATAGCAACAATATTTCTGTCTTCCATCCACAATCTTTTGCTTATTTCATAAAATCCAACAAAGTGGGCCAATAATCAAGCGCCACTTTTAGGCCAATTCCAAGCACTGTAATTAGTGTAAGAAAAGCAATAATCATAGTGGTTGTAGTTCTTCTGCGTGTCTTCTTTGTGTTTTTAAGTATTGAATCACTCTTTTCATCAAACGAACTAAAATCATCTTTTAGCTGCACTTGCACCTGGTTTAATTGCTTTGCTGCATTTTCGAGGTTGCCCAGTCTTTTTGGGAAGTTAATTTTTTGAACCTCCTCAGTTAGTGTAGCTGTTGACTGAGCCAAATCAAGGTAATTTGTCAGCAAACTATTTACTTCCTCAATTTGTTTGTTATGCGATGAACTTAACTGGTAGATTTGAGAATCAGTTTTCTCTAGCGTCTTTCTTATCAGAACGTTATTCTGGTTTTGGGTAGAAACAGTCTTTTTATGGTAGTCTTCAAAAATCTCACTAACCTCTTCAAGTTGCTGCGTGTATTTTTCCGATAAATCATCAACAAGCGAATTGGCTTTACCCGAAGTTTGTTCCAGGATATCACCCACCTGTTTTTGGATAAAATCCAGGTGATTGCTGTACTTTCCCTGCAATTCGTTTATGGTTTTAATTACACTGCTGGCAACTGTTTCTGCTTTTTCAATTTGCTTAACTGCGCCCTCAAGTGCTGATAATTCATCCTGAATTTTAAGTAATTCGTTGTTTATCTTTTCGTTCATCTTATTTTAGTTTATTGGTCATTGGTTATTGGCTGTAGGGAGCAAATGACTAATGACTAATTTCCATTTTCTAATTTTTAATTTCCAATATTGGTCACTGAGCTTGTCGAAGTGCCAATTTCAAGTCCTTTATTAAAATCTTTTAACCAAATATAGTGCATCCTAAGCCAAATAATTTGCTCCATTGTTTCTTTTAAATCTGGCCTTGTTTTGTAAATGTATTCTAAAAATGACTGAATATCAGCCTGATAGTTTTCTTTCTGATAATTTTCCTGCTTTCTCATTCTAATTAGTCCCCTGGCAATTTGGTCAAGAGCTTGATCTATAATTTCATCATCTTTTTCACCAAATGCAATGGTTGTGTATGCGTCAAGAAGGTAAGGGCCAAAATTATCCGGCAGTTGCGCTGAAACAATCTCTGACGATTTTTTAAGATGCAGCCAGTTTTCTTTCAACAGTCCCATTTGATCCAGGTAATTTTTAACAATTTTAAAATCCTGGTTAGTTCCATTTAATGGACTGGTTCCTGCGGCTGTACCAAAATAAGAATTGCAGTACCTGGCCCGAAAATAATTATCGAAATAGTTTTTGATTTGTTGATTAACTTCCTTTGAAACTGATTTATTTTCAGGTATTTGTGTTAAGATTTTATGGAGTGTTTCAACTGAATTAAAACGTTCTTTAACAATAAAATCATAGCAAAATTCAATGTATGATTCAATAGCAACTTTTAATTTATCTTCAGCTTTAGATAAAACCATTTTGTATTCAACCGCCTTTTCCGGAACAAGGGAATCATCTAAAATATCGTAAAGCTTAAGCAAATGTGCCTCTATATTTTGTTTTTTTACTTTAATAATAAATTGGTGGTTTAATTCGTCTATCAAGTAGTCTTCAACAAACCCAAGTTTTGAAAGCCTGTAAATAGCAAGTTGCGTATCTTCCTTTAATCGTATTGTTAAGTACAGATCGCCAATTTTTTCTAAAACCTTCTTTTTGTTGGTGATTGATTTAATCTTATTGATTTTGTCAACAAAAGAATCATATGAATTTGACAAAAGGTAGAACTCCCTGATTTTATTCTGACTAAAACTAGCTGATACTTCTTTTATTAAAATTTCAGAAATTTCAGCTAGTGAATTATTCTCAAAAGGAATTACAAGTTCTTTATTCGCACCTGCCTTTAGAGTGTTTGTAGCCTTTATGATTCCTTCAGTTGACGAACTATAAACTTCGCTTTGTAATATTTTTGCATATTCGTTAGATCCAAAACTTCTTTTTTTCAGTTCGTTAACAACAAAAAAAAGTAACTCTTCGCTGTATTTTGGCTCAAAAGAGCTTTCTTCTGAGTTGAGTTTTAGACTTAGTAAATCAATATACCCATAAGTTTTGTCATCCTGGTTTAAATAAAGTCTGTTCGGGTTGTTTTTTGGCTGCAAATCTAAATCAATGTCAACCTGGTATTCATTTTTCAGTTCCTGATTGATGATTGATTTGTAATTTTTCGAATCATTTTTCAAATCATACAGCAACTCATTAATCAATAGAAGCTCCTTGTCCTGTCCTTTGTATTTTTGCAGTATTTCGCTGTATGACAGGTATTTATCAAAGTTAGTCTTGTTGTCGGGTAAGTATTTTCCAACAGGATCGCTTTCACTAACAATAAATTCTTGTTTATCAATTACTACCGAACAGTTTGTTTGCTGACCATCTCTCCCCGCCCTGTAACTTTGTTGTATAAATCCTTCTACAGAAGAGGGGGGGCTAAAATAAATAATATTCCTGATATCGGCTTTGTTGGTGCCAATCCCAAAAGCACTGGTAGTTACTAAAATATCTAATTGGTTGTTGACGAATTTGGTATAATTGGTCTCAGATTTTTGGGCATCATACAAAGGGACATTGTCTGAACCATCATCAGTAGTTCCCCAAAAGCATCCAATTTTAAGAGATTCAAAGTTATTTTTTAATTTGTCGGCGAGCCCATCACCAAATTTATCCGAGACCCCTGTTTTTCCGTAGGCGGTTGGACAAAAAATTACAGTGTCTTTACTTTCATTAATGTCTCGGTTTTCAGGAAAAAGATCTTTTACTAAAAATGAAAAATGAACCTGTTTTCTGCCACCAACCAAGCTCTCAATTTGGCTCATGTTCATGTCAGCTTTTATTTGGTTGCTGGTGGTGTCAATTATTTTAAAATTTAGCTTTGCATCATTAACAGGTGCGTTTATTATGCTTTCATCACTTATTTGAAGTTCTTTTTTTATATTATTGATGCAAGAATAGCCTGCAGTGGCTGTTAGAGCAACCGAAGGAATAGTTTGTTTTGTTTTGTTCTTAAATAATTGAAGTTTCACATCTCCAAGCTTGCTGTAAAAAGGGCGGAAATCATGGCCCCACTCCGAAAGGCAATGTGCTTCGTCAATAACAAACTGATTGATATACACATTATTATGCTCCATTGCGTAACATGCATTTCTCCCATCTTTTCTATGCAGATAATCTGCTGAGATAAAAGCAAATAAGCAAGCCCCATTTTCAAAAAGAGTCAATTGCTTATCAAGTTTTTCCGGAATTTTTAACGAAGAATTGATTGAAAGAATACTATCAATACCAAAATTTTTAAGGCTTATTGATTGATCAATCATTACCGACATAATTGGATTAACAACAATGTTAACACCTGGTTGTATAAAACCAGCCAATTGGTAGGCAATTGTTTTTCCTCCACCTGTTGGCAGCAGTGCAAGGGTGTTGTTTTTTTGTAAAATTTCGTTAATCAATTCAATTTGTCCAGGCAAGAAAAGATCTTTCCTGAAAATATTTCTTAAAAAATACTTAAGCGCCAAATGTGTTCTCTCTTTTTTCGAATCATCAAGTCGTTTCGAGTAAAGATCTAAATACCTGATTGATTTATCAGTAAGTATTCCACTTTCTGAGTTAATACTTCTTACAGAGTTGATAGCGATTTTGTGTTTTGCTTGCGTTTCGTAAGGTGAGTTTACCACTCCAACTCTTTGTAAAACAGATATATCGATTAAAAGATCATATTCAGCCTTGTTGTCAAAATTTTCTATAAATTTTATATTTCCCGGATAAATTACATTCAGTTTTGCATTTTTAAACTCCTGGGTTCTGTAAATGCTTAATTTAAGCTCAGGAAATTCCAGTTTTTCACCTTTTAAGGCAAAGAGGTTTTCAAAGTGCAGTTTTAAATCCTGAAAAGCAAGGTGAGCACATGGTATGTCTCGTTCAATTACAGCAATGTTCCAGGTGTTGTCTTTCAGGCTAAGCTTTCCAGAAAGTAAATATTCAATAACCACTTTCTCAATTCGAGCAATAGCCAAAGGAGTTAAAGTATATTGCAGTGCTTGTAAGCCTTCTTGCGATTTATAAAGTGGACTGCGATAGTTTTTGGCAATGGTATCGAAATACTCATTGTATGAAAAATCAATCAGTGGTCGCATTTGAGCGCCACTTTCGGCCATTTGTTGCGTGTCTATTATCAGCGGTGCTGAAAGCCCAAGCCTGTCACAGTAGGCTTGTTTTTGCTGTTCAATTTCATGATCATATTTGGTATCAGTAGGTGTGTCATCCAATTCAATAGCCATTCCTTTTGAGCCCTGATGCTCGTATGGCATTTCAATCACAAAATTACATTTTCTATCCAGAACTTTTGAAAAATCTGCATCCAGATCTGATTGTAGTCCTTGATAGTTGGTTGATTTCACCAATGACTGGTAGGTTTTTTCTTCATCAATTAGCTGTATAAACGCTTTGCCAAGATATTCAGGAACAAATGAATATTTGAAATCAAGCTTTAACGCATTTTTTTTGTTTTTCCATTGTTCTTCAAAATGGATGGACTGATTTTCCTTATTTATCCTTGGGTCAATGATATGTAACGCTCTGAAAAGTTCTTCCGTTAAAGAATCATTTTTAAATGGATAACTAATATGATTTAGTTTTGAAACTTCTTTTTTGTTGGCACCAAAGGTAGTAGCTAAAATATCTTCAATATAGGAAGAGGCCAGGGTTGGACATCCTCTGCTAATTATATTATTAACTACCTTAATTTCAGATATATAATCGACTTTTTGATGAGCTAGTTCATCTTTGGTTGCCACATGAAAATGACTAAGCTGATGAACAATTTTTTCAGCTTTTTCCTTTTCAGCTTGGTTAATAAAGAGGTCAAAAATACTATTTAAAAAGTACCCGGCCTTATATTGCATTCTCTTTAGGTTTTAAATAATTTTACAAATGTAAATAATGATTTACATTTCTTCAAATATCGAGTTTCATTTTGTCCTTTTGAATAGAAAATAATCCATGCAGATAGGATAAAATGTCTTTTTTATTTAAAAAATCGTACATTGAAATGTAAAAATAGACAAATTAATTTAAAGTTTTAACTAGTGTGAAATATTTGTTAATAGAATACTTGTTATTTATAGGTTGAAAATTAGGTGTTTGGCAGGTGTCTTTTAATTCTTGGGTTCATTTTTTTAATAATTTACGGCGAATTAAGTATATTGCACAATAGGAAAATGTTTAATCTTTATGAAAAAAAATGAGTGGCAAGAAAAAGAAAGAAAGCTCCTATGAAGATGATGGTATATTAAAAGTTGATCTGCCAAAGGCTGATTTGACCTTGATTTTGGGGATTATTTCAATACTAACCTGTTTTGTATTAGGTGTGGTGGGAATAATACTTGGTATAATTGCAAGAAACCGTTCAAAAGAAGCTGTAGAGTTGTACAAACTTGCACCTGAACTTTATACCAAACATTCTTATAAGAATATAAAGGTTGGAAGGCTTTGTGCAAAAATTGGGATTATTTTATCATTTGTATTTTTAGGTTTTGTTTTGATATATTATACATTAAGAAGGGCAATGCTAACCATATTTTAAAACAGTTATGAGGCGAGGAGTAAATTTGGCAATTGTTTTGGTTCTTTTTCTTGTTCCGGTTCAAGATTATGCACAAAATGTAGCTAAAGGTTTTCAATTACTGAAACAAAAAGATCATGCTGATGCGGTAGAGATTTTTAACAAAGCTATCAGTAAGAAAAAGGACATTCTGGCTTCTAAATTTGGATTGGCCCTGGTTTATTCAGATACAACCTACAAAAGGCACAGGTATAGCAGGGCATACAGACACATAGCGTACATTGAAAGAAAGTATGTTAAGTTACCTGATAACGAGAAATCCGGGCTTAGAAAAGAGTTTGGTATAGATGATATAAGCATTGGCAAACTACGACTAAAAATATTGAATGAAGCCCTTAATGAAGCAAAAAAAACAGGGACCATTGAAAGCTTAAATAATTATAGGTTAGATTTTCCCAACACAGAACAATCAAAAGAAGCAATTTTGCTAGAAAATAAGCTGGCTTTTGATATTGCCCAAAGTGAAAACAATCCGGATGCATTGTTGGAGTTTATTCAAAAGTATCCTAATGCAACTGAGGTCGATTCAGCAAAAGTACTTCTGGAAACTTTTGAAGAAGAGGCATTTGAGTATTATACAAGTGAAGGTGAATTAGAAGCTATTTCTAAATTTGAAAAGCGATATCCTAATTTTAAAGATAAAGGGCGTTTATCAGAAGCAAAAATGTTGGCCGAAACTGCTTTTAAGCTTGATATGGATGAGGCATATAATCGCAATATGGAGCAATTTTATCTTGATTATGTAAAAAAGGCTGCGCCTTCGGAATTGGCATATGTTGCGTTGCTTAGGACTTTAACACCAAAAATAAAGGAAAAGGAATGGGCTTCAATTATAGAACAATTCACAGAATATCAGCCATACTTCCCTGATAATAAGAGAATTGACACATTGTTTAAGATTCTTCAGGCTCCAGAACAGGCAATTATTTTGGAAAGCCTTTCAGAAAACATCAATACTATTGGTCATGAATATGCACCTGTGGTTACTGCAGATGGTAAAACCATTTATTTTTGTGGAAGGAGTAGAGAAGGGAATATCGGAGGTGAGGATATTTTTGTTTCAAAATTTATTGATAGTACATGGCAAAAACCAAAACTTTTACGGTCAATCAATTCTCCATATTCGCATGAAGCACCCTTGGCTATTTCAGCTGATGGAAGCAGAATGCTTTTATATGCCAATACAGACATCTACTACAGCGATAAAATTGCTACAGGTTGGTCGATTCCACGACCATTTCCTTCAATTAATGGAAGAAACTCCTGGGAGGCTGATGCTATGATTTCTGCTGATGGTAATGCTATATTTTTTATTTCTGATAGAAAAGGAAATGTGGGAAGGTTGCATAGATTTGGAGAGCTATTTCATGGCAGCCACAGTGGTAATAGCGACATTTATATGGCTTACAGGACGGAATCGGGGTGGTCAAAACCAATTAATTTGGGAAAGACCATAAATACGCCTTATAGCGAGCGCAGTCCTTTTTTACATCCTGATATGAAGACCCTGTACTTTAGCTCCGAAGGGCATGCAGGACTTGGTCGGTTAGATGTTTTTAAATCGGAAAGGTTGAATGATAGCTCCTGGACAGAATGGTCTGAACCTGTTAACCTGGGAAAAGAAATTAATTCGTATGGCGATGAATACGATTACAAGATTTCTACGGATGGTAAATATGCATTTTTGTCATCCCTTAAATCAAACAATTACGATATATATAAAATGAAGCTGCCCGAAGAGGTGCGTCCGGAATATGTTGCTATTGT
Organism: Bacteroidales bacterium; assembly: GCA_050291445.1. GTDB lineage: Bacteria > Bacteroidota > Bacteroidia > Bacteroidales > NBLH01 > NBLH01. The sequence goes on from JBNKJW010000205.1 coordinate 24,683, forward strand.
TTCAGGTTTTATCACCAATAAAAAAGGAGATCCTGTTCAGGCCGATATTAAGTGGGAAAACCTGAAAACAGGCGAAGTAATAGGTTATTCAAAAAGTGATTTAGATGATGGTAGTTATTTGATAATCTTACCATTAGGAAAAAATTACGGCTATTTTATCGAGCATAAAAATTACTACCCACTTTCTGGAAACATTGACCTGACAGAGCAAAAGGAGCAGATTGAAATCCAAAAAGATTTTGTTTTGTTTTCGTATGTTGAGATTGTGAATGAAAAGATACCCATCCCTTTAGAAAATGTTTTCTTCGAGTTTAATAAATTTGAGTTAAAACCTGAATCTTTCTCTGAGCTAAACCGGTTGGTAAAATTCATAAAGAAAAATGAAGGCATCAAGGTTGAGATTGGTGGACATACTGATAATGTCGGAACTGAGGAATATAATAAAAAACTGTCGCAGCAGCGAGCACAGGCAGTTGTTAACTATTTGACAGGGAGGGGGATAGAAAAAACCAGCATTATTGCCGTTGGTTATGGAGAAGCTAAACCTGTTACAACAAATGATACCGAAGCTGGTAAAGCAAAGAACCGAAGGGTTGAGTTTAGGGTGTTGGAAAAATAAAAAAGCGCGGTAAAATTAACCACGCTTTTTTAATATTGTAAGACAACCATTGGTTGTTATGCTTCAGCAGTAGGCCCACCAAAATTTAATGGTAGATTTGCTCCTCCTGAGGCTTCTACATTTTTTATTGGGCCATGAATGGATTCAAACTTTTTGATGTTGTCTCCTAATGCCAGCATAAGCCTTTTGGCATGTTCCGGAGTCATTACAACCCTTGAAACAACCTGCGCTTTTGGTACACCAGGCATAACACCTACAAAGTCAATTACAAATTCGCTGGTAGAATGAGTTATAACCGCAAGGTTGGCATATTTTCCCTGGGCAACATCTTCTTTCAACTCAATGTTTAATTGATTCTGATTCTTGTTTTTATTCTTATTGTCATCCATTACAAACCTGTTTTAAAAATATTTTATGAGTACTCATAAATACTCAGAGCATTTATAAGTACTATTCTAAATTACTCTTCATCTTTTGCACCAACTAAAGTCTGGTACTCATCCATCGAACCTACAATTATATCTTTATAAGCTCTTCTACCTGTACCTGCAGGAATTAAGTGGCCAACAATTACATTTTCCTTCAAACCTTCAAGGTGATCAATTTTACCACTAATTGCAGCTTCGTTTAACACTTTTGTTGTTTCCTGAAACGATGCAGCTGAGATAAAGCTCTTTGTTTGAAGCGAAGCTTTTGTAATACCTTGCAGTACCTGGCTCGAAGTTGCAGGAATTGCATCCCTTGCTTCAACAGGTTTAAGGTCTTTTCTCTTCAACAGTGAGTTTTCATCACGAAGTTTTCTGGCTGAAACCAATTGACCAGGATGCAAACTAGCTGAATCGCCAGCATCGGTAACTACCTTCATGCCAAAGATTTCATCGTTTTCTTCCATAAACACCCATTTGTCAACTATTTGTTTTTCAAGAAAGTTAGTGTCACCTGCATCGGCAATAACTACTTTTTTCATCATTTGCCTAACAATTACTTCAAAGTGTTTATCATTAATTTTCACACCTTGCAAACGGTAAACTTCCTGAACTTCGTTAACAATATATTCCTGTACTTTTGTTGGCCCTTTGATATTAAGTATGTCTGCAGGGGTAGTAGCACCATCCGATAATGATGTTCCAGCCCTTACATAGTCATTAGCCTGGATAAGTATTTGCTTAGATAGAGGAACCAGGTATTTTTTCTCATTACCTGACTTAGAAGTGACAATAACCTCTCTGTTACCTCTTTTTATTTTACCAAACGAAACAACGCCATCAATTTCAGAAACAACAGCAGGATTAGATGGGTTTCTTGCCTCAAATAACTCTGTTACTCTTGGTAAACCACCTGTAATATCACCTGCTTTACCAACGTTCCTTGGTATCTTAGCTATAGTAACACCTGATGCAACAGCATCCCCTTCTTTAACAACAATGTGAGCTCCGGTTGGCAAGTTGTAATTATGTAAAACTTCACCACTATCCGAAACAACATTAATTTCCGGGTTCTTTGTTTTATCTTTTGTTTCAATAATTACAATTTCCATTAAACCTGTTTGTTCATCAGATTCTTTTTTGAAAGTAATACCTTCAATTAAGTGTTTAAACTCAATTTTACCTTTCGATTCTGATACAATCAGGGCATTGTATGGATCCCAATCACAGATCTTAATTCCCTTTTCAACAACCTGTTTATCTTCAATATATAGTCTTGCACCATATGGGATAGAATGTGTTGAAAGATTAATTTGGGTGTTAGGATCTACAATCTTAAGTTCTGCCATACGGCCAATAACTATCTGAATTGTTTTTCCATTTTCTTCATAAGGAACAGTACGTAATTCTTCAAATTCAGCTACTCCTTGATATTTTGCAATTACGCTGGATTCCGATGCAATGTTTGATGCTGTACCACCAACGTGGAAAGTCCTAAGTGTCAGCTGAGTTCCTGGTTCACCAATCGACTGAGCCGCAATAACACCAACAGCTTCACCCATCTGAACCATTCTACCTGTTGCCAGGTTTCTTCCGTAACATTTAGCACAAACACCCTTTTTAGACTCGCAAGTTAATACCGATCTAATTTCAACCTGCTCAATTGGAGAGTCATCGATTATCCTGGAAATTTCTTCAGTTAACTCCTCTCCATTGGCTATAATAAGTTCGCCTGTGAGCGGATGGTAAACATCGTGAACAGTTGTTCTACCAAGAATTCGTTCGTAGAGTGTCTCAACAACTTCTTCGTTCTTTTTTAGTGATGTAGCCACAAGTCCTCTTAATGTACCACAGTCATCTTGTGTAATAATAACATCCTGGGCAACATCCACCAAACGTCTGGTAAGGTAACCTGCATCCGCTGTTTTTAGGGCAGTATCGGCAAGACCTTTACGGGCACCGTGTGTAGAAATAAAGTACTCAAGTACCGAAAGTCCCTCTTTAAAGTTAGAAAGAATTGGGTTTTCAATAATTTCTGAACCGGTAGCACCTGATTTTTGAGGTTTTGCCATCAAACCCCTCATTCCTGATAACTGGCGAATCTGTTCTTTTGAACCCCTTGCACCAGAATCAAGCATCATGTATACTGAGTTAAATCCTTGATTATCAGTAGATAGTTGATTCATCACCGTTTGTGTTAACCGTGCATTGGTGTGCGTCCACACATCAATAATCTGGTTGTATCGTTCGTTATTAGTAATGAATCCCATGTTGTAGTTATTCAACACTTCATCAACCTGCTCATAACCCTCGGCAACCATGCTTACTTTTTCCTCCGGAATGATTACATCATTCAGGTTGAAAGAAAGTCCACCTTTAAAAGCCATGGTATAACCAAGTTCTTTAATATCATCAAGAAACTTAGCAGTTGCTGCTGTTCCTTTTTCTTTTAATATGGCTCCGATAATGTCTCTTAACGCTTTTTTTGTAAGTAGTTCATTAATATAACCATAGCCTTCTGGAACTGATTGGTTAAAAATGATCCTTCCTAAAGAAGTATCTATCATTTTATTTACAATCTTACCATCTTCTTTTACATCAACTTTTACTTTTACTAAAGCGTGAAGTTCAACTGCTTTCTCGTTATAAGCAATAATTGCTTCTTCAGGTGAGTAAAAAATAAGCCCTTCTCCCTTAACTGTTCTTTCAGGTGAACTTTTTCTCGATTTTGTAATATAATAAAGTCCCAAAACCATGTCTTGCGATGGTACTGAAATTGGGGCACCATTAGCTGGGTTTAAAATATTATGAGAAGCAAGCATTAATAATTGAGCCTCAAGTACGGCAGCATTGCCAAGAGGCAAGTGCACCGCCATTTGGTCACCATCAAAGTCGGCGTTAAATGCAGTACATACTAATGGGTGTAATTGTATCGCTTTTCCCTCAATTAGTTTTGGCTGAAAGGCCTGAATACCCAGACGGTGTAGAGTAGGAGCACGGTTTAGTAATACCGGGTGCCCTTTCAATACATTTTCCAGAATATCCCATACAACAGGGTCTTTTCTGTCAACAATTTTTTTGGCAGATTTAACTGTTTTTACTATACCTCGCTCTATTAACTTTCTGATAACGAATGGCTTGTATAGCTCTGCTGCCATATCCTTTGGAATACCACACTCATGAAGTTTCAATTCAGGACCAACAACAATTACCGAACGGGCAGAATAGTCAACCCTTTTACCCAACAGGTTTTGTCTAAATCGCCCTTGTTTACCTTTTAAGCTATCACTTAATGATTTTAACGGACGGTTAGCTTCTGTTTTAACAGCACTTGATTTTCTTGAGTTATCAAATAATGAATCAACCGCTTCCTGAAGCATCCTTTTTTCATTTCTAAGAATGATTTCTGGAGCTTTTATTTCAATAAGTCTTTTTAATCGGTTGTTTCTGATAATTACTCTTCGGTACAAATCATTAAGGTCAGACGTAGCAAACCTACCACCATCCAAAGGAACCAATGGTCTAAGTTCTGGTGGGATAACCGGAACTACTTTTACAATCATCCATTCCGGTTTATTTATACCTTTTGAACCTCTAAATGCATTTACAACTTGCAAACGCTTCAAAGCTTCATTTTTTCGTTGCTGTGAAGTTTCTTTATTTGCTTTATCCCTTAGTTCGTAAACTAAACTGTCTAAATCAATTCTCGATAATAGATCATATAAAGCATCAGCTCCCATTCGGGCAATGAATTTATTCGGATCTGTATCGTCCAATAATTGGTTTTCCTTTGGAAGTGTATCTAAAATTTCAATATACTCTTCTTCGGTCAGGAAGTCAAGGTGTTTTACCCCATCTTCTGCCTTTAAACCTGGCTGGATAACTACGTAACGTTCATAGTAAATAATTGAATCAAGTTTTTTGGTAGGAAGACCTAACAGATACCCAATTTTATTAGGCAATGATCTAAAATACCAAATATGAGCAACGGGAACTACCAATGAGATATGTCCCATGCGTTCGCGACGAACCTTTTTTTCAGTTACTTCAACACCGCAACGGTCGCAAACAATTCCTTTATATCTGATTCTTTTATATTTTCCGCAATGACATTCGTAATCCTTAACCGGCCCAAAAATACGTTCGCAGAACAACCCGTCTCTCTCAGGCTTGTATGTTCTATAGTTGATAGTTTCTGGTTTTAATACTTCACCACTTGAGTGTTCTAAAATAACTTCGGGTGAGGATAAACCAATAGAGATTTTTGTAAAATCACTTTTTACCTTTGTATCTCTTCTGAAAGCCATAGTTGAATTTTTAACAATATTAAAAATATGGAAAACTCAGCGAGAACAATCTCACTGAGTTATATTATAAGTATTACTCTAGCTTAATATTTAAGCCCAGACCTCTAAGTTCGTGCAGCAACACATTCAATGACTCCGGAATACCTGGAGTTGGCAATGGTTCGCCTTTTACAATTGATTCATATGTTTTTGCCCTACCTATTACATCATCCGACTTCACAGTCAGGATTTCTTGCAAGATGTTGGCAGCCCCAAAAGCTTCAAGCGCCCAAACTTCCATCTCACCAAAACGCTGGCCACCAAATTGTGCTTTACCACCCAATGGCTGCTGAGTAATTAATGAGTATGGGCCAATTGACCTTGCATGCATTTTGTCATCAACCATGTGACCAAGTTTAAGCATGTAGATGATACCTACAGTTGCTGGCTGGTCAAATCTTTCGCCCGATCCTCCATCATATAAATATGTTCTACCATATCTTGGAACATCTGCTTTATCGGTGTAAGAATTTATTTCGTCAAGGCTTGCACCATCAAAAATTGGAGTGGCAAATGTCATTCCTAATTTTTCGCCGGCCCATCCAAGCACAGTTTCATAAATCTGTCCAAGGTTCATCCTCGATGGCACACCTAGCGGGTTCAATACAATATCTACCGGGGTTCCGTCTTCAAGGAAAGGCATATCTTCCTGGCGAACTATTCTGGCAACAATACCTTTGTTACCATGCCTACCAGCCATTTTATCACCAACCTTTACTTTACGTTTTTGTACAATGTATACTTTTGCTAATTGTACAATTCCAATTGGAAGTTCATCACCAATTGAGATATTGTATTTTTTTCGCCTGAATTTACCTTCAATCTCCTTATGCTTAACAATGTAATTATAAAGTAGATTCTTAATGGTTTCATTCTTGGTTTTGTCTGTTGTCCATTTATTTGCATTAACATGAACATAGTCAATGTCTTGCAGCATTTTCAGACTAAACTTAGTGCCTTTTGGAATAATTTCAGTTCCGTAGTAATCTTTTACTCCTTGTGAAGTTTTTCCATTTACCAGAATAAACAACTTGTCAATTAACCTCGAGCGCAATTCTTCAATTGAACTATCTTGCTCTCTGTCAAGTTTGTCAAGCAATGGTTTTTCGGCATTTTTCGATTTTCTGTCTTTAATTGCCCTAGAGAACAATTTTTTATCGATAACAGTACCAAATAATGATGGAGATGCTTTTAATGATGCATCTTTAACATCACCAGCTTTATCACCAAAAATAGCTCTAAGCAGCTTTTCTTCCGGTGAAGGGTCTGATTCACCTTTTGGAGTGATTTTACCAATGAGTATATCTCCTGGTTTAACATCAGCACCAACCCTTATCATTCCATTTTCATCAAGGTTTTTGGTAGCTTCTTCACTTACGTTAGGAATATCTGATGTTAGTTCTTCAAGTCCTCTTTTGGTATCACGCACCTCAAGAATGTATTCATCAATGTGTATGGAAGTAAAGACATCATCTTTTACTACATTTTCAGAGATTACAATCGCATCCTCAAAGTTATATCCTTTCCATGGCATAAATGCCACTTTAAGGTTTCTACCTAAAGCAAGTTCACCTCCTTTAGTTCCATAACCTTCAGTCAAAATTTGATTTTTAACCACTTTCTGACCTTTTGAAACCACCGGACGCAAGTTTACACTTGTGTTTTGGTTGGTTTTCTTGAACTTTGGTAGCTTATATCTTTTTATATCTTCATCAAAGCTTACAAATTGCTCATCTTCGGTTCTTGAATACCTGATTACAATCTCTTCTGCATCAACAAATTCAACAACCCCTTCGCCTTCGGCAACAATTAGTACCCTTGAATCTTTAACCACAGTTTCTTCAAGACCAGTTCCTACTATAGGAGCCTGTGGTCTAAGCAGTGGTACTGCCTGGCGCATCATGTTGGAGCCCATCAAAGCCCGGTTAGCATCATCGTGCTCTAAAAATGGGATAAGTGATGCCGCTATAGATGCAATCTGATTTGGGGCAACGTCCATTAAATGCAATTCTTCAGGTGAAGATAGCGGGTAATCTGCCTCAAGTCTTGATTTAATTTTGTCATTAACAAAGTTTCCTGAATCGTCAACTATTGCATTTGCCTGAGCAATTATTTTTTCTTCCTCTTCCTCTGCGCTAAGGTAAACAACACCTTCTTGAGTTAAATCAACAACACCTTCTGTTACCTTACGGTATGGCGTTTCAATAAATCCAAGGTTGTTTATTTTTGCATAAACACATAACGAAGAAATCAAACCAATGTTTGGTCCTTCGGGTGTTTCAATAGGGCAAAGTCTTCCGTAGTGGGTATAGTGTACGTCACGAACCTCAAAACCTGCTCTTTCTCTCGATAAACCACCTGGTCCAAGAGCAGACATTCTACGTTTGTGTGTCATTTCAGCCAATGGATTGGTTTGATCCATAAATTGAGAAAGCTGGTTGGTTCCAAAGAATGAATTGATTACCGAAGAAAGTGTTTTGGCGTTGATCAAATCAGTAGGAGTGAAGACCTCGTTGTCACGAACATTCATGCGCTCACGAATGGTACGTGCCATACGGGCAAGACCAACACCAAACTGATTATATAACTGTTCACCAACTGTACGAACCCTACGGTTACTCAGGTGGTCAATATCATCCACATCCGTTTTTGAGTTAATCAACTCAATCAAATACTTGATGATCTCAATTATATCTTCTTTTGTCAGGACTTTTAC
>JBNKJW010000206.1:0-21008 GCA_050291445.1 Bacteroidales bacterium
TATTCTTTCTGCATTTTTAGCACATATCTGGTATAATTCCGAATTGCTGTGTTGAATATTTTATGTCGAACTCAGGTTAATATAAAAAAGATGGAATTGAAGATAACCCAAATGGCAAACTTTAGCAAAAGGGACTTCTCACTACCACATACTTCAGCTCCTCTGTATAAACCAGGCAGGTCTCGTAACGGCTGGTAATATTTATTCAGAGCATAAAGTTGTGTCCACACACTTGACGAAGAAAATAAGCAACTGATAATAAGACAACTAAACACAAAAATTGAAAAAGATTTGCATTTTGTAGTCGCGAATACTATATTTGCAACAACAAACTAAAATTTAAACATATGAGAAAATTAGAATTTACATCTCTTCAAGTTAGAGATCTAGCAACATCAAAAGAGTTTTATACTGAAAAACTAGGATTTGAATTAGCGGATATGAAAAACCCAGAAGCTGTCATATTTAAGTTTAATAAAGGAGACGCCTCTTTTGCCATTCGAAAACCTCTGGAAAAGCTGGATAACAAAGAACTGGGAAATGGTGTATCAATTTGGTTCTCAATTGATGAGAAAATTGAACAGCTACAGGCAAGCTTTATTAAAAAAGGTGTCAGCATTTTAGGGTCAATAATGGATACTCCTTTTGGAAAAGCACTTCATGTTAAAGACCCTGATGGTTATAAACTCACATTTTTGGAAATGATTTAAACCTGCCACAATGAGCAAAAGAGAGACAAAATACTGGATAATAGTAGCTTCTAATGACCATGTAAAAAAAGGGATAAAAGAAGGAATCGCACAGGCTTGTCATGGTAAAGCGGCACCATTGAAACGCATGCAAAAAGATGATTTTGTAATTTATTATTCTGGCAAACAATTTTTTGGAAAACCAACTAAATGTCAGAAATTTACCGCCATTGGCAAAGTAAAAGACAATGATGTGTATCCATTTCAAATGACTCCCGACTTTTGCCCATCAAGACGAAAAATTGATTTTTTTGAGAACAAAGATATTTCAATTCTACCGCTCATAAACAGTTTAGCGTTTATTAAAAATAAGAAAAGTTGGGGCTATCCATTTAGATTTGGTTTCCTGGAAATCAATAAATATGATTTTAATCTAATTTCATCACAAATGCTTTTGAAAAATTATGACAAACAAAATTGAATTTAAGTTTAAAAAACCAGAAGACAGCCCAGGCTTTCTTCTGGCACAAGTTACAATGTTGTGGCAACGTAAACAGAAAAGGGTACTAGATCCATTGAACCTAACCCATACACAATTTGTATTGCTGTCGTCTTTGGCATGGCTGTCGAAAGAAAATAATGCTGTAACACAGGTTGATATAGCTAATTTAAGCAACACTGACCGTATGATGGTTTCTAAAGTTCTTCGAAAATTAGAAGAAAAACAATTTATTACGCGACAAGAACACCAAACCGACACAAGGGCTAAAATTATTAAGCTGACTCAAAAAGGCATAGAAGTGCTGCAAAAGGCCATTGTTAAAGTGGAAAGTGCCGACTTAGATTTTTTTTCAATAATAGAGCCATCTCTTGCACCATTTAATGCGAATATGATAAAACTTATTGATGCAAATATGACGGAGTAAAAATTTTTACAGATAATACCGCATATAACAAAAGGTTTGGCGCAATATAAAGTGTTAACGACCACTTTAGCCCTGGTTACAAGGAATAAAATTGGGTATTTTTCTTACTTTCCTACACTAGTTTAATTTTTTACAGCAATTGATTTAATTACTTTTGCAAAAAAGATATAGGAAAGTTTACTATGAAAAATGCTAAAAAAATAATTGTTGTTGGAGGAGGATTTGCAGGGTTAGAGCTGGTGAAAAGATTAGGAAATTCAGCTGATTATCAAATTATTTTGGTAGACGGCAATAACTACAATTTCTTTCCACCTTTAATTTATCAGGTATCTACTGGTTTTATGGAGCCATCAGCAATAAGTTATCCATTTCGGAAAATTCTACGAAAATTTAAAAATGCTCGTTTTCGACTTGGTTCTCTTGAAAAAGTAGTTCCTGAAGAAAACAAAATAATACTAAGCAATGGCGAACTTGAATATGACATTTTAGTGATGGCAACAGGCACAGAAACAAACTATTTTGGAAACAAAAACATTGAAAAAAATAGTTTGCCAATGAAAACCATAAGTAATGCACTATCTCTTCGAAATGTTATTCTTACCCGCCTTGACCGTGCAACCAGAATACAAGACCCAGAAAAAAGAAAAAAACACTTAACTTTTGTTATTGCAGGTGCAGGACCTACCGGAGTTGAACTTTCGGGAATATTGGCCGAAATGAAGGCCTCGATTATTATAAAAGATTATCCGGAATTAAAGAAAAAAGACCTTGGTGAAATAAGTTTAATCGATGGACAAGAATCCGTTTTAGCGGTAATGTCGAAAAAAGCTCAGGAATATACCTCTAAAAAATTATCGGAACTGGGCGTTAACTTAATTTTAAATACAATGGTTAAGGACTTTTATGATGAAACCGTTTATTTATCAAATGGTGATGAAATTCAATCTAAAAACCTTATTTGGGCGGCTGGTGTATCGGCAAAAACGTTTGAAGGATTCTCAAAAGACTGTATAGGGGCTGGAAAAAGACTGAAAACAAATCAATTTAATCGAGTCGATGGGTACGAAAATATTTATGCACTAGGAGATTGTGCCCTGGTTCTTGGCTGTGAAAATTACCCCGAAGGACATCCCCAGCTAGCACAACCTGCTTTGCAACAAGCTAAAAATCTGGCTGACAACTTAAAAAAGAAAGACCAAAACTGGAAGCCGTTTAAATATACTGACAAAGGTTCATTGGCCATAATAGGCCGAAACAAAGCTGTATTGGATTTTCCAGGTCAAAAAAACTCCTTAAAAGGTTTTACAGCCTGGTTAATTTGGATTTTTGTGCATATTATGGGACTCGTAAATTTTAAAAATAGGGTAAGAACACTTTATAATTGGCTAAGTTACTACATCTATAAAGACCAATACTTTAGAATGATAATTAAGCCAACAGAAAGGAATAATGAAAAAAAATAGAGTATTCTTACAATTCATTCAAAGGTTTTCAATAGCTAAACAAATCAAAAATCCTAAAGAGTGTATTTTAGTTGAATTGCAACTTTGTAAGTCAAACAGCAACCATACATAACAGATCCAGAGATTATTTTCCTTAATTGTTGTAAATTAGCCCATTTCATCATGAAACTCCAAATTAGCATGTATAAAGTAGTTATTTTATTCCTTTTCTCCGTACTTATAGGTTTCTGCTCGTCCACCAACCAACAAGGCCTGGTAAACATTATTCTTTATGGCAATTTTGTTGAGCCCCAAAAAACATACGATTCACTGATTTATGATTTTACCGCCACAGAATTGGTGGATAGCATTAAAATAACAGGAAAGCCACTACTTGTGCCTGTAATTAATTTTAATATTGATACAATAAGGGCAGAAAAATATGGAATGGATGTAAAAAAGATACAAGAGTTAACTAAAAACATTTCTTATGAAAATTTCAACGAAAACAGACTAAACAACCTGTTTATCAGCAACCTGGACGGTAAAAAAATCCCCATTACAGCAGTGACCGAAGTAGTTCTGAACCGACAATATTACAAACCCGAAATGTATCAGCCAGTGCCAGAGTGCTATAAATACAATGGAGAATGTGTGGCAAAAATCGAGTTATTTTGCCAAAAGAAAAATGTAAAAAAACTGGCTAAATTTGCTCTGGAAAATATGAAAAAATATGCTGCCCACTTTGCCATTGAAAACTGGAGGTTTGAAATTATTAAAAACAAGGTTATTAATCCGGATGAAGAATAAGCTGCCAGTTTATCTTGCTTTGATTTTTTGCTTGTTTTTTTTCACTGTCTGCAATGCATATGCCCAATCAGATACAAGTGTTGTGAAAACAAAAAACCGAAAACAAGTTTATACCTTAGGCTACCAAATTGGCGGGTACACCTATTTTGGCACCAATTACGAGCATAAATTTGCTCCACGAATAGGATGGCATTTTGGAATTGGTTTTAGTGGCTACACAGCCGGATTTAAACTACATTTTAATGATTGCAAAGAGTGCCCAATGATAAACATTGCATTTAAAGATGGAGGTTTTGGGCACATAGGAACCGTTGGTGCTGAATTTGCATCCAGGTTATTTAATTTTAATAAAAATGGAAGCCTGGCTGCTTATGCTCAGTTCGGTTATGGGTACATAACTTATCTATCATCACAAAAGCATTCGGAGCTTTTTGGAAATAAAAATGCGCCGGAAGGAATTTTCACCTTTGGAGTAGGACTCAACTTTTGGTAAAGTATTCATTACTTGCGTTTTTAATCGTAACCAAACCATGTGTACTATTAAAATTTCAGAAATATTTCCGTTTTTCTTTGAATATTAAATAGTTAATTATATTTTTGGAATGAAAAATATACACAGGATGAGTGAAAACAAACCTTCATACGAAGAAATTGAACAAGAACTCAATGAATACAAAGAGCTTTTGTGGCAATTGTCTGACGAATACAAAGTAAACCTGGGAGCTGCTGAAAAGGAATTGGCGGAATTCAAAGAAAAATATGCCCAACTCGAAAACTCAAGCCTACCTGATGATACCGAAAAACAAGGTTCTATTTCGCCCCTTATATCTCAATTGGGTTTACCAGCCTGTGTACTCAGTAAAGAGGGAGAAATAGTTGAATACAACAATAAATTTAAATTTTTGGTTGAACTGTTATCTTTCGAGATTGAAGACATTAAAAACATCATTTATCTGCTTAACAAAGATGCAAGCAACAAACTAGCTGAAAAATACAAAGAATTTCAACAAAATGATGAAGGCTTGTTTCAAAGCATTTTTAAGGTAAAAAATGCCTTTCAGGGAATTATTAATATTTTACTCAGAATTTATACTTTCAAAGAAAACAACAATTCGCTTGCCTTGTTTATTGAATTGCACAAACTTGAAATTGAAGACCTGGGAATTGATAAACCAGCGGCTATTAGCAACAATGTTGAACAAAAAGAAATTAAAATTTCGGAACCCAGCGAAGAAGAAGATCAATTAAACACCGAAATCTCAATTTTTTCGGAAAAATACGAAGTATACAGCGAATTAATAAAACTGTTTGGAAAAAAAGGCAAGAAAAGCGCTGAAATTGAACCTCAGGCAGTCTATAAAGAAATGGTTGGGGTTTTTAATATGCAAGCCACCCGAAAAAAACTATTAGAAAAAATTGCCAGCCAATACAAATCATTTACTCAAAAGTTCAACAACAAGTTTCCAGAACTTACTGCAAATGAAGAAAAACACTGCATGCTAATAAAAGCAGGACTCACCTACAAAGAAATTGCAGCAATAATGGACATTTCGGTAAATGGGGTAAAAATAGCCCGTAACCGTTTGCGAAAAAAATTAAACCTCGAAAATGAAACAAAAACCAGTGATTTTATTCACTCCTTTTAGCATTTTTTAAAAAAATTCGATCTTAAAGGGTGTTAACAATAATATTTCAATAGATTTATTTTCAACAACTTACCGATACCAAGGGTATACATTTATTCTTTACCGGAAAATGAAAATTTCTACTCAAAAATAAAATTTGTAAATTTAACCACGAGAGGTAAAATTTTCTGCACCAGCAAACAGATTTACCAAACGATTAGATTGTTAAATAAATTTTCGGTTATCCATAATAAGAAGCATGTATCGGTTCGTTTTAACAAATTTAATGCTTTTAGCAATCTTTTTTTCATGTGCTCAGGAAATCAATACTTTGTTTCCGGAAAACAGAAAAAAAGACCTGCTATCAAAAAAATGGACGGTAGATGATGGGCTTGCATCTAATTCGATAGGAAAAATTGGCAAGACTAAAAAAGGCTTTCTTTTTATATGTACCTACAACGGAATTTCGCTTTTTGATGGTAAAAACTTTCGAAATTTCACCTCGGCCAATGTTCCTGCCTTAAAAACAAATAGTATTACCAAATTTTGCATAGATAAAGATAGTATTTTCTGGATTGCCACCTACAGAGGAGTTATTGCTTATGATGGATTTGACTTTTACACACCAGATGCACTTAAAAGTCTTGAATCAATAAACATACAAAGCATTGCAATTGATAAAAAAGGAACTTTGTGGATAGGAACTGTTGCCAATGGGCTTTTTTCTTATGCAAATGGTGCACTGAAAAAGGTAGACGAAATTAAAAGCATTGAAAAAACCACCGTCTCATTGTTATTTTCAGACCGACTAGGAAATACTTGGATTGGCACAGAATCGGGTATTCTTTATCGTTACGATGGAAAAAAATACGTAGAAATATTTCACGATAGGGTCGAAAATTCAATATTATCAGCCTTTCAGGACAAAAAGGGAAGGTATTATTTTGGCACCAGAAATGGGCTTTATAAATACAGCAATAACACACTAGAAATAGTAAGCAACAATATCAGCTTTATCAACGATATTAAGGCATACAATAGCCAAAACCTATGGCTTTCGACAAATAGGGGTGTTTTTTTGTACAATCCTGATATTGAAAAAATAAGCCCATTTCATTTAAATGAGCAGACAACCAACCAAATTATTCAAAACACTTTTTTCGATACCGAAGGAAATATTTGGATAGGCACCTATCGCAAAGGAATTATTCAACTTAGAGTAGGTGGGTTTAAAAATTCGCCCTTTGCAAAGGCAGGTATAAGTGAAGTTCCCTCGGCTTTAGCCCAAATCAGTGATTCGGCAATTTGGATAGGAACAGACGAGGGCAATATTTATCAATTGGTGAATGGCAAGTACAACAAGGTTCGACTTAAAACCAACCTAAACAAAAGCAGAATAAAAAGCATTTTTATCGACAGTAAAAAGAATACTTGGGTATGTTCTTACAATGGTTTGTTAAAAATCAGCAATGGCAATGAAAAGCTGCTAAACACAAACTCGGGCTTTAATGACAACACAATTAGGGCAATTGTTGAAAATAAAGATGGAAGCTACTGGGTGGCAACTAATCAATCAGGCATATACAAAATTACTGAAGATTTTAAAATCCTGAAGCACTTAAGCACCCTGCAAGGTCTTTCGTCTAACTTTGTGTTAACCATTGTAAAAGGGAAAAATGGGGAAGTTTATGCCACCACCAAAAATGGAGTTGATATAATTGATAATGAAGAGATTACCAAACACATCAATAAAAAAAACGGGCTGATTGAAGACATGGTTTTCAACATTTACCAGGATAAAGAAAACACGCTTTGGTTGGCATCTATTGGTGGCTTGTCAATGATTGAAAATGGCAGAATAACCAACTTTACCAAAAAAAATGGTCTTTCTGACAACAAAATATTTGATGTGATAGAAGACGACCAGGGGTATTTGTGGCTACCAATAATAAATGGTATCATCAGGGTTGATAAAAAAGAACTTGTAAAATTCTCACAAAAAAAAACCAATCAAATATTCTCAATTGCCTTTGGTAAATCTGATGGAATGTATGATCAGCAATACGTTGGTGCAAGTAAGGCCTTGCAGCTTAAAAATGGAAACATTGCACTTAATACCCTTTCAGGCATTAGCATTTTAAACCCAAAGGTTGTAAGTTCAGTTAAATCGCAACAAAAGCTTATCATAAACAACATAACAACCGAATCGAACAACTTTAAAAACAAGAACGAAAATATAGTTTTGCCTCCTTCAAATAAATATTTTCAGGTAAACTATTCATACATTGATTTTATACACCCCGACAAGGTTGTGTTTAGCTATTTGCTTGAACCATTCGATGACAAATGGCACTATGTGGAGAACGACCGACACATAAAATATACTAATATCCCACCCGGAGAATATACATTTACGTTAAAAGCCATTATTAAATCGCAGGGCGGCAAAGAGTTAGTTAAATCAATTAATTTTACCATTGAACCTGCTTTTTACGAAAGTACCTGGTTTAAGTTTATGGCTGCCATTATACTCTTTATCTTTGTATGGTTTATTTACATGTTGCGTGTAAAAACCATTAAGCACCAAAAGGAATTACTTGAAAAAGAGGTCGCAGACAGAACCGCTAAAATAAGCCAGCAAAAAGCCGCCATTGAAAAAAACCTTGAAAAACTTGAAGTCCAAAAAGAAGAAATTGCCAAAAAAAATAAAGAAATACTGGTTGCCCGAAATAATATAGAACAAGCCTATATCAATTTAAAATTGTTGAGTGATTTAGGAAAAGAAATAACCTCATCGCTTTCGGAAAAAGAAATAATAAAAACAGTTTATCAAAACATTAATGCATTAATGGATGCCGATTTGGTAGCCATTGGCATTTACAACAAAAAGAAGGATGAAATTGGCTTTAATTCAATTATTTACAAGGGGCAAAAGCTAAGCCCATTTACCAAGCAAATGGATAGCAATAAATGCATTATTTGCTTTTCTATTGCTAATGAAATGGCCATTTTTTCAAATAACTTTTATGATGACTACCCATCGTTCAATCAAACATTTACCGAAATAAAGGGCACAAAACCATTAACTTCGTTAATTATACTCCCTTTTAGGTCAAAGAAAGAAGTTATTGGTGTTTTAACCGCCCAAAGTCTTAGAAAAAATTCTTATTCCGATTACCACTTTAATTTAATGGCCAACCTCGCCGTGTATGTTGGCATAGCAATTGAAAATACAAAGACATATAAAAAAATTCAGAATCAAAAAGATGAATTGCAACAGGTAAATGCTGCAAAAGACCGTATGTTTTCAATAATTGGTCATGATTTAAGAAGCCCCGTTGGAACCATTAAATCATTTCTTGATGTTATTATTGAAAACCCTGAAATGACCAATAACGAAAACAGCATTAAAATATTTAAAACCATGCAACAAAGTCTGGGTTCTGCCTATGCATTACTCGACAATTTGCTACTTTGGGCGCGGAGCCAAAAAAATCAACTTGAATTTAAACCCGACAGGTTTAACATTATTGAACCGGTTAAAGAAAGTATTAGCCTGGTTTTGGAAAGTGCTAAAAATAAAGAGATTCAAATTGAAACAGAAATTGACGAAGATATTGAAGTTTTTGCCGATAAAAACATGATTACCACTGTGTTGCGAAACTTAATTTCGAATGCTATAAAGTTTACCAAAAAAAATGGTGAAATAAAAGTGGTAGCCTGCCTAAAAAACCAGAAAAAAAACAATCAATTAGCTGAGATTAAGGTAATTGACAATGGAGTTGGGATTACTAAAGAAAACATCGATAATATACTAAAAGTAAACGAAGCCTTTTCTACACCGGGTACCGACAATGAGCAGGGTTCTGGTCTGGGAATAAGTATTTGCATAGATTTTTTGAAAAAGCACAAACAAAAACTTCATGTTGAAAACAACATGACTACAAAAAATACCTCCGGTACTACATTTAGTTTTATGCTACCTGTTAAATAGCTTGTAACATGAGTTTGACGTAAATTTTATAGCTCATGTTTGTAGGTTTAGCTAGGACTCGCTGAAAAACGCCTAAGCCTATTAACCTGAGTTCGACATAAAATATTCAACACAGAAATTCGGAATTATACCAGATATGTGCTAAAAATACAGTAATTTTTCCTTGCATTAACTTTATCTTCAAGTAACAAAAAACTAATGATTATTATGCTAGCCAGGCCCTAGCTATTACTTATACAACCCAAACTATTTTAAAATAGCATCCAATTTTTCCTGAAAAACAGGGTTTTCATCAATTCCATTATGCACCTGATTTTCTAAAAGATATAATTTATCAGTAGGTTTACACAATTGATGCAATCTTTCGGCATCTTGGTAAGGGATTAACTCATCTTTTATACCATGAAATAAATATACTGGCACCTTGGTATTTGCAAGGTATTCGTTTGATAAAAATTTATATTTGATTATAAACCGTGGAACGACAGGATAGATTTGCCTAACCAAATCGGGCAAATTATAATATGGAGCTAACAAAATCAGCTTTTCGGGCTTGTTTTTTGATGCCAGCATGCTTGCCATACCAGTTCCTATTGAGTAACCCAATAAAACAATTTTTTCTTCGCCATATTGCATCTTAAGCTCATCATATACTTTTTGAACATCTGTAAACATTTGTTTTTCACTTACAATTTTTCCTTCACTTTTTCCAAACCCACGATAATCGAGAATAAACAGATCGTAATTATGCTGGGTATATACATCAGACATCCTGCCCCAGCTATTTACTGAACCAGCATTGCCATGCAGGTAATAAATTACTCCCTTGCTTGAATCAGCCTTAAATAAAACACCGTGCAACTTCACACCATCTTCCATGGTAAAACTTTTCTCTTCAAACTTAGAGTTAAAACTAAATTTATGGTCTTTACATAGCTTCTCAGGGAAAAAAATCAACTT
This sequence comes from Bacteroidales bacterium, assembly GCA_050291445.1. Classification (GTDB taxonomy): domain Bacteria; phylum Bacteroidota; class Bacteroidia; order Bacteroidales; family NBLH01; genus NBLH01. The sequence goes on from JBNKJW010000206.1 coordinate 10,447, forward strand.
TTCCTGGCTGATATAAGCAACAATAAGCAATAAAAGACACAGGACTAAAAAAACAATAATAATTTTAGTGAATATGTCCAGTACTTTGTTCATGTTAATTTAGATTACTATAATGTTTAACAATTGCTTGGCTGTTTACCACTAATCTAAAGTTGTTTATTAATAATTCTTTAGGTTTGAAGTCAGAAGAATTAAAATCGGTTTGCTGCTTTCTTCCAACTACGGACTTCGAACCCTGTACGTTAACCAATTCTAAAATCCACTGGCACATGACCAACGAATCAAATAACCTTTAGTCTACAATTAATTTCAGTAGTTATTCTTGTTCAACCAGTCGAGTATTAAAATGTATACCTCCTCCTTGTTAATTTCATTAAGCATTTCGTGCCTCCCCCGATCAAAAAGTTTGATGGTAACGTTTTTTACTCCGGCTTTTTTATATTTATTGTATACCTCTTTAACTCCTTTTCCAAAATCTCCTACCGGATCCATATCACCCGAAAAAAGTAAAACCGGCAAATCTTCAGCAACCAAATTCGTTGTTGATTGTTTATTTATGGTTAAAAGACCTTTTAACAAATCATTATAAAACTTAATGCTAAAATTTGTCCCGCAATAATCGTCATTAATATATTTATCAACTTGCTCATTATCACGGCTTAACCAATCAAAACTTGTCCGGTTTGGTTTAAATTTATTATTATACGCACCAAAACTTAAGGTATTCATTAGTTTGCTTGGCTTTTGGGGCGAATTAAAAAGCAGCAAAAGTTTGGTTATAAAAACACCAACTTTCCCAACAATACCCGGATTTCCGGCAGTACCCGAAAAAATAGCTCCATTAATTTTAAAAGGTGGATTTTGCACATAATCTCGCATTAAAAAAGAGCCCATGCTGTGCCCAAAAACAAAAAAGGGTGCTTCCGGGTGTTTTTCTTTAATATGTTTGCTTAAGGCCTTTAAATCATCAACCACTTTTTCCCAGCCATCTCTCTCAGCAAAAAAGCCTACATTCTCAAATTTCCCAGCCGTTTTTCCATGCCCACGATGATCGTTGGCATAAACTGCATAATTATTTTGGGTTAAAAAAGTTGCAAAGTCTTTATATCGTTTTGCATGTTCAGCCATGCCATGAGAAATTTGTAGAACACCTTTAATTTTCGCTGCTTCGTCCGGAAGCCATTCATATATCTGAATTTCAAAATCTTCAGTTATTGTTAGTTTGTATTCGTTCGACCTCATAGCTTAGATATTTTTATCGAAAGGTACGAAAAAAAGCGAATTTTGCGGATAGATCATTAATTTCTAATTTAAAGCACTTTAATAAAACCAGGGCATACATGTTAAACCTTTCTAAAATAACAACTTTTTTGGTGCTGCTAACGTTTTTTCTTCCAGCTTTTGCAAAATCGCAAGAAATTGTTATTAAGCTAGATGGAACGCCCGAGATTTTTAAAGTAGATAAAATTGGCAATGTTTATGTGTACCAGAACCGGCTATTAAAAAAATTCTCAGTTCAAGGTCAATTGCTTGGCCAGTACAGTAATTTCGATAAAGGAAATTTGCATTCAATTGATGTTTCCGATCCTTTTAAACTATTACTATTTTACAAAGACTTTAACCAATTAATCTTCCTGGATAACAAATTAACCCAACTTGGCAATGCAATCAGCTTTGATGATTTGGGGTTTTACTCAGTTTCAGCTATTTGCAAATCAAAACAAAAGGCTATTTGGTTGTTTGATGATTTTGAAAACAAGTTAATTAAGTACAGTTTTAATCCCAAAGGAATTATTCAACAAATCAACTTAAATAAAACCAACAGACCATTGGAAAAAATAACCTTTTTACTTGAACACGGAGATGAGCTTTACGCAGCAGAAAATGACACAACTGTATCGGTATTTAATCAGTATGGAACAAAAATAAATGAACTAATAATCAACTCAAAAAGCGACTTTCAGCTAAACAATAAAAGCATAATTTACAATAACGGTCATAGTGTGGTTTCGCAAAATTTAGTAACTGGCGAAAATTCAAATCTAATAAACCTAGAGCAAGCTAATGAAATTAGAGTTAACAAAAACCATGTATTTTTATTAAAAAAAACTGAAATACATATTATTGATAATCAACACAATAACTAAGTTTCAGTTTTATTCATTGTCCCTGTGCACAATGTCCGGCGCAAAGGCAGGCATGCAGATAGCAACATACTGCGCCCCTCCTTCGAAAGGCGAGCTGTACTGCACCCACTGATTCTTTGGTATTAAAATGGCTTCTCCTTCGTTTACAAGTATGGTTTTAGATTTGGTCTTAACCTGTAAGCAGCCTTTCAGCACCAGTGTATACTCATCAAATTCAGGTTCCTGGCCAGGTTCTATCCATCCCTCAGGGCTATCCATTTTGGCAATACTTATGGCAGAAGTGCCTGAGTTGACCCTACCAAAATATTCTTCAATTTTCTTTTCTTTGTTGCCGGCAGCTTTAATTACAGCTGGTTGTTTAATATGCTTAACCATAACAGTGTATTTTTAGTGTTTAATTCGATAAATTTACAAAACTTATCCATACCAAAGATTTCATATATTTGAAAAATGGCAAAGACACAAACAAATAGAATAAAACAACCACTTAAATGATTTTGAGCGATCCTATTTTCAGGGGCGAAATTTCTTTTATGACTGTTCTATTTTTAAGTACTGTAATTCTTTCGGGTCCCACTTGGTGCAGTCATCTTTGTTATTTTGGCGCTATTGACGGAACGGCTGCAAAAGGAAAAACAAGTAAAAAAACCATCAAAAATAAAAGCAAATACAAACACAATATTTTATTATTTGTAGTACTTGCAACTATTATTCTCCGGTGGCTAAATCTCAACATTTTATATGCAGCAATCTTCGGTGCATCATTTGGAATTATTGGTGTTTTAGTAGTCTCTTTTTTATCCGGTCGGCAAAAAAAATGATGCACTGCACTGTGTACTGTCCAATTGGCACTCTGGCTAATTACCTTAAGTTTATTAAACTATTTAGAATCAGGATTTAAAGTATCCGTACAACGTGTCCCCATTGTATACCCAGTTGTAAGTACGATGCATTAAACATTTCGGATCTAAAAAATAAAAAGCCCGGTAGTACCTGCACCCTCTGCGGCGATTTTTTGGCAAGTTGTTCTGCAAACTCAATTCAATACAAGTTTTTAGGCCTTTCGGCAGAAAAAGCTCGAAATTTATACCTGGTAATTAGTATTAACCTGAGTTCGATTAAAAATATTCAACACAGAAATTCGGAATTATACCAGATATGTGCTAAAAATGCAGAAAGAATAGCGGGCTATTTTGAGGGATTTTTAGTACAGAGATGGTGTGATTACCTCTGGTGAGTGCTTCGCAGTTCCGAATTTTCTATTAGATTTGATTAATTTTTGCATAAATCACACCAATTTTTCTAGAACTATCCCGACAGTCCTTCAGAAATTTGTTGCAATTTCTGCTAAAAATTAATTCAAACGATGTGAATATTTTATGTCGAACTCAGGTTATTAGTTTGCATGCGATGTTTTTAGCATTGGCTAAAATATAAAAAGTGTAACCATCACCAATTTTCAACAGAAATGATTACACTCTTTATCATTTTCTTGAGGGAATCACTAAAATTAGTAAAGTTCAAGGCACAAGAACTCCTCTCATGACCGAAGGGAGTAAATTTGCATTTTTAGTGGTAACCTTAAAACCTTACCGAAATCCCAAATTTACCAGCACCAATGGTTCCGCCACCTAATTCAAGATTTAAACCAAACTTTTCATTAAAATAGTAGCGTCCACCCACTTGCAAACCTAGCCCAACACCTGAGGCACGGCTTCCAGGATAATCACCCGACGAATTCCAGAAATAAAAACCAAGACTAAGCCCAGCATAAAAATCCCAATTTGAAGGAATATTCATCAGATTATTAAAGTGATAGTTTCCATTAGCAATAAGACCAAATATGCTGTGGTTGTATTTGGTTCCGGCAAAATTGTCGTTATAAGTCCTAAACGAAATTTCACCACCCACAGTAATATCAGGATGCACACCGTAGTCTAATCCTGCATAAATAGGTACTCCCCACGAAGAAAATCCCAATCCGGCATTAAACTGAAGCTGTCCTTTCTCAATCGGGTTTTGTGCCCATAATACACTACCTGTCAAAATAATAGCAAATAATAATACAATTTTTCTCATTTTATATTTCTTTTTTTTATCATTTGTAAACGAATTATTCAAAAAATCATTGTGTGGTTTTCTTATAACAAAAGTATAAAATTCATTTTAACCAGCAGGTTGCAGTTTAGATATCAGGTTATTTATACAATGCTTTCAATCTTTTGAATGAATAAGCTCACCAATCCACATCTTACTGACATTCAACAACTTTCACTTATCGGGCATCTTAGTTGGTAACTGAATAATACCATCATTAGTAATATCAAGCCCATCTTCCACAAGAATAACAGACTGTAGCACCCCACCTGCCCCCGTAGCAAATTAGGGGCTGATTCCGCATGCAGTTTCGGCCAGCACAGTTTTCACTATTCCATTTCTAAAGACATTATTATCAACCTTTAAAAGCAGGAAGGGTAAAATAAAAGCTGCTACCCTCACCTGGTTTGCCTTCTGCCCATATCTTGCAATTGTGCTTGTCAATAAACTCCTTACAAATTATTAACCCAAGCCCTGTCCCTTTTTCATCATTTGTTCCTGGGGTATTTGCTAATTCATCAATCTTAAATAAGTTAGCAAGCACTTCATCGGTCATTCCAACACCTGTATCCTTAACTTTAACGGTAACTCTTTCACCTTCAACTTTTGCACTAATTGTAACACTTCCGCCTTCTTTGGTAAATTTCACTGCATTTGTTAACAAATTTCTTAAAACAGTGTTTATCATATTTTTGTCGATATAAACCAATATATCAGGACTAAGGTTGAGGTTGTATCCAATATTCTTTGATTCGAACTGATTTGCCTGAAACTTTGTAGCAGACTCTACCAGCAATTTTAGATTGTAGTTTTCGGGTTTATAATCGATTTTTCCTGTATGCGATCTGGCCCATTCCAGTAAATCGCCTAAAAGCTCATAAGCATTTGATGATGAAACATTTACAGCATTCAGGAAACGAATTATTTTTGACTTGTCATAACTTTCAAAGTTTTCAATTAACAAATTTGAAAACCCTTTTATTGTATTAAAAGGGTTTCGCAAATCATGAGCAATAATTGACAAAAACTTGTCTTTAGTGGCATTTGCTATTATCAGCTCTCTTTCTGATTTTTTCAACTCTTCTTCTGCCAGCTTTTTCTCAGTAATATCATATGAAAGTACTATGATTGACTGAACATTTCCAGAATTATCAAAATAAGGCACATAATTCACTTTTATCCATCTGCGGCCAGTACTAATATTAAAAATATTTTCGTATGAAACCGATTCGCCTTTTTTTACAATTGCAATGTATTTTAATGCAAACTGATAATTCTCCTCGCCAATAAGGTCTTTAATATGCATGCCCACGATTTGGCTGGCAGGTTTATTAAACGATTTTTCAAAAGCACTGTTGACAAATTGGTATTTTAAAGATTCGAGATCAACCATTGCAATATGCCCCGGCATGCTATCCGTAATAGCAACAAGAAATTCAAAGCTGTTAACAACATCCTGCGGATCGTGTCCTACAGGTTTAAGCAAATTTCGCAACTCTGCATTTTCCTTTTGAAGCTTTTCAATCTTCTCTAATAATACCTGTTTTTTGATTTGATCTATTCCCATTTCAATAGCAAAAAATGAAATTATTCTGAGAGATTCAATATCAATATTCTATTGCTAAATTATACGGATAAAGCTCTCATTCATAAAAACATAAAGGAAAACACCTTTGAAATAAAATTACTAAAAATTTCTTAACTAGAAATATTACTTTTACTGTAATAAAAACGATGCAAAGCGAATAAGAATGTTAAAGCTACAAACAGAAGTAAACAACTATACTGTTAGTATTCTAGGTTATCAACTACATTTTGGCTGTAAGTATGTAGAAAACTCTACAGAAGCCATTGTTTTTTTTCATGGCCTGGCAGGAACATGGGACACTTTTAAATATATTCTCGATAAGGATTATTTCCCAGATAAATCTTTTTTATTTATCGACTATTTTGGCTTTGGAGATTCGGCAAAACCTGAGAATTTCTCCTACTCAATGCAGGCTCAGGCAAAAATAGTGGAAGAATTGCTAACCATGTTGCCCAAATGGGATATCCATATTGTTGTTCATAGCATGGGCTCTGCTATTGCTTTATGTTTAAGTGATGAAATATTGAACAAAGCCAAATCATTTACCAACATCGAAGGAAACTTAATTGCCGAAGATTGTGGACTGATGAGCCTTGGCATTGCCGAAAAAACCTACGAAGAATACAAAAACGGGCTATATAAAATGCATTTGTTTGCTTTTGATAAACATGAACAGATCCATTACAGGCAGTCAACAGCTTATGCGGTTTATCATAGTGCAGTTGCGTTGGTAAAGGAGTCGGAAAGTGGTAGGCTACTAGAAAAATTCAAAAGCCTTAATTGCAAAAAAATCTACTTTTATGGCGAAGAAAACAGCGATATGCCTGTTTTAAAAAAGCTATATTCAATTGAATGTCAAATGATTACCAACAGTGGGCACGCGATGACCTCTGAAAACCCGGGAGAATTTTATAGCAAATTAGTGGAGTTTATTGGTGATTAATTTTAATTGTTTCATTTATCTAATCTTTAGTTAAACTACTACATATCAACCACATAACCATTACGAAGCGATTAATCGTAAGTTTATGAGAATACTCTGTTTAGTTAAGTTTCTTATAAAATCCCTCTGCGCCTCCGCCAAAGCTTCAGCGACACGCGAAATGAGGGTTTCATTTGTTTTTAGCTATTTTGATCTAACATAATTTTCAAATATATAAAAAGAAAGTAAATTATATAGTAACAGATTATTGGCAACAAAATAAAATTTTCAAAAAACCGTTTTTCCTGTCATCTTAGTGGTTTTAATATCCATACTACAAACATGCTAAACGAATGAAATACCTGTTAAAAAACATTTTTGCCTTTGTAAAAACAGATTTTGATAAAAAAATCTATGCATTTGTGGCTATTTTTATAGGTATTGCCATTTATTGCAACTACTATCTTGGTTGGAGGTACGGAAACTTCGAAGATTCTGTTTTAGACACCATACAAACAGGCATTAAGCAGCATTTGGCTTACCTTCTGTTTTACAGTTTTCCGTATTATGGAACCTGGCTAATTATTGCTTTTGCAACTAATAACTGGAAAGTATTTAGTTCAAGAAAATTTTGGATAGCTTCGGTTGTAGGATTGACATTGTTAGCTATTGATGGTTCTTTTGGGTATATACGCGAGATCAACTTTCACAAAATTGATGCTAAAAATGCCCGATACATAGGCAAAATAGTTTTAGACGCGGTAAGTATCTTCACCATTTTTATACCACTGTATATCTTCTATTTATTTACCAGGCCAAGTTACGATGTGTTTTATTTTGGACTCCATAACAAACAGGTGAAATGGAAGCCATATGCTATTATTGTACTCATAATGAGCTTTTTGGTGTTTCTAATTTCATTTGATAGTGATTTTCAGAATTATTATCCGTTGTATAATAGACATGGCATCACAAAATCAGAGCATGCATCATTGTACATCTGGATATTTGAAATTATCTATGGCTTGGATTTTATATCGGTTGAATTGCTTTTTCGAGGATTTTTAGTAATTGGAATAGGTTGCATTGCAGGAAAAAAAGCCCTGTTACCCATGGTAGCCACCTATGCATTTTTACATTTTGGCAAACCAATTAACGAAAGTATTTCTTCTGTATTTGGTGGATATATTTTAGGAGTACTGGCCTATACAACCAGAAATATTTGGGGCGGCGTAATTGTACACATGGGCACCGCCTGGCTAATGGAGGTAATGGCATATTTTCAAACGGTGATAAATAATAAATGAGATTAGTTTGGTTGGAGCGCAAAGTAGCAGAAGTTAGAGCACAAAGTCTCACAAAGTGTTTTCTTTAGCAGTAAAACGAATGAAAATTTGTGCAACACTCTGAGCGACATAGTACTCAAAAATCTTGTAAATTTTTAATCACTCACCCTATTTCACATTCAATACAATCTCAACATTCTTTTTAGGAGCCACATATGCATTTAAAACTTTAAATTTTAAATCAAAGGGTGCTTTTTTGCCCAATGTTTTCACCTGAATTTCAGTTACTTGGTGTGCTTTTAAAATCAGCACATTGGCATAATTGTGCAAAGTGTAAGTTGATAAATTTTCAAGAACATAATCAGCATCTGATTGATTATAAATTTTTACCGACTGTACTTTTGATTCGCCACTCCAGTCGATGATAGGTTTTGCCTCCTTCACAACTAGTGATAATTCTATCAAAGGTGCAAGAAATTCAGCTGCACCAAGCAAGGTATTTTTGTGCCAAACAGCAGTTCGGCGAGCTAAAAGCGCTTCCTTTAATGATTCTTGTGTTTTTTCTTTAGCAAAAACCAATGTCACAGGTCTATGTCCTCCTTTGTACACATTATACTCCCAATCAACTAATCCATGTATATCAGAGTTGCCAAGTATAGCAAGTTTTTTGTCAATAGCAATTTGAAAAGCCTCATCGGAATAACTAAATTCATTGACTACCTCAATTCCATTCAGCATGTCCGCCTCAATAAGACTTTTGTGTACATCTGTTAGTGTTGCCATCCCATCCTTTTTTTGTGCAATCCAGTTGGGGTGATTCCAAAAAACAAAAGCTCCCTGCTTTTTTGCTTCTTTAAAAGCATCCATGTAATCTTTCACATTCAATTTGTTCACATCTTGCAAAAAAAGTGCATTACAATGCCCGGGAGGCATATCTCTGGTAATTTCAGCACCGCTGATTACAATCAAATCTTTCCCTTCCGCTTCTTTAAGCGCCACCTGGTAACTTCTGTTTCGGTCTGGATAAGGTATATCGCCACTATGAGGCTGATATTCAATATGTTCAGCAATAGCTATGGCATCCAACCCGTCTTTAATGGCTTCCTGAACCCGAATAGTTGGCCAAACATGACCATCTGAAAAAACTGAATGAGTATGTAAGTCACACTTTAAGGTTTTATAACCAGGGATGTCAGGAAATTTTAATAACCTGGCCTCATCAAAATCAGTGTTTTGTCCATTTACAATAACAACTGCACTAAATGTTGCAACAATAACCAAAAGGGTTTTCAAATATTCTTTTATTTTCATGGTATATAAATTTGCTGATGTGTAAATATTCGCATATCAATTTGTTTTTACTAATGTAGGTATTTTATACCGAACCGCTGTTAGTATTTGGATTGCTTCGCAAGCTCTCAAACCAAAACTGCCAGTCGATCGGCATATACAAAGCCATTATGGAATTCCGTTTTACAATATTCCATACTGGCTTAGTATAGTTATTCAAATTGTTAATTCATTTTAAAATAAATAAATTAGTTTTGTGAATCATTAAACCAACTCTATTAAAAACAACATGGAAATATTTTTACACGGCGAAGCCTGGATAGCCCTTTTAACACTTACTTTTTTAGAAGTGGTTTTGGGCATTGATAATATTATCTTTATCTCCATTGTTTCAAATAAATTGCCAGAAGAAAAAAGGGCTAGATCACGAAATATTGGCTTGGCTTTAGCATTGATTATCAGAATTTTACTTCTTGCAACAATTTCATGGGTCATCCACCATTTAACCGAACCATTGTTTTATGTAATGGAGTATGGGTTTAGCGTGCGCGAAATTATTTTATTTATAGGCGGGCTGTTTCTGCTGGCGAAAAGTACCTCTGAAGTGCACCACAAAATGGAAGACATTAAGCCCGAAGAAGAAGGATATACACACACCAAAGTAAGCAAGGTAATTATGCAAATAGTTATGCTGGACATTGTTTTTTCGTTTGATTCCATTTTAACTGCTGTAGGCCTTACCGAAGAGTTGATTATTATGATTATAGCTGTGATTATTGCCATGATTATTATGATGTTGTTTTCGGGTAAAATCAGTGCATTTATTTCCAAAAACCCAACCTTGGAAATGCTTGCCTTGTCCTTTCTAATCCTTATCGGTTTTATGTTGGTTCTGGAAGGTTTCCATCAGCACGTGCCCAAAGGGTATATCTACTTTGCAGTGTTCTTCTCACTAATTGTAGAAGTGCTGAATATAAGGATGTTAAAAAAGAAAAAGATGTATAAAAGTCAAAAGATTAAGGACTAAAAAATGAGGTTATTGTACAACCTCATCATCATTTCAAATACATTTTATTAAGATGGTCTTTAACTAATTAGGGCCTGCTGAAAAAGTCAGAGGTACATTAGCTACAACTTAGCGAAGCGATATCTTCGACCAAAGGGAGAAAACTTAGCAAAGCGAAGATGTATATGAATACTTCGAGCTGAAGCTAATGAAGTAGATGATGTGC
>JBNKJW010000207.1:0-16319 GCA_050291445.1 Bacteroidales bacterium
AATAGATTTTTCAAATTCTTTGCAGAATTCATCTGTAAAGTAGAAAATTTCAGTAATTTTGTCTTTAGTTATTTGCATGGATTTTGTTTTTAATTGACTGTTTATCAGACTGTTAAATTAATAAAATCTGTGCTTTTCTCCCAATAACTGAGAATATTTATTTTTCCTATCTTTCTTTATATCAATTAATTAATAATCGAGCTCAGGTTATTACTAAATCGGGGTTTCCCACATTGTACCCCTTTAACAGGAATACTTTCATACAATGCATTATGTTTTTGTATGAATAATGTGGGTTAAAACAGCTATTGTGATTATTTGAACTAAACCACTATGCATTGGAAATACATAGGTTTTAGTCTCGTATGAAATTCGATAAAATAATTGAGAATTGGTTGGAAGAGAGAAGAAAAAACTCAGTGTGTATTTCTAAACTTCAGACTCCAAGATTCAATCTTCTGACTATATCCTAAAAAAAGAAGTTTATAGAAACTAAAGTAATTACAATAAATTGCAGGGTTTTAGCCACTAATGAGATAATAAAAGCAAGCAGCTAATATTCACAAGCTTTTTCAAAAGCCAATAGCCAGACCGAAACCAATTTACCTTTCATTACAAAAAAACTGCGTTTTACAACGCGAACCCAACATTACACTACTTAATCAATTTATTTACCTAAAAGAACACTTACTTAGTGGATTCAATTAAAATTTTTAAAAGTCTCTATACTTTTAAATAAAATAAATCGAATGCTAGATAGTTTATACCAAAACAATTGGTTCGTTTTGAAAATGCTCACCTTCTTGAGCGAAGCGAGTAAAGTCAATTTGCGTTTGGTACAAACAACTTCATAATCGTAAAAAAAAGAGGCAAATAATAAAAAGCAACAAATTTGCCATTTATTGCACGGATATTTGCACCGGAAACAAAATTATTTACAAAATGTAGTTTATTTAATTTATTAATATTTTATACTTTAAAATTATGAGAATTGTTGTTTTAATTGTAATGGTTTTAACCTTTTTAGTAGGCGGACTTATGTCTGCGGCATTAACTGTAAATATAGGATCAAAACTCGATAGAATTGACTATGAAGAGATTGCTAAAATGCAGAAAATGATAGATGAGTACAAAGCGGATGGAGTAGACTTGTCAACAACAAATGATCCTGCTGTAAAAGAAGCATTAGAGCAATTAGATAATGTACCTTCAAAAACCAGGGCTCAAATAGCTGGTATTTTAGGAGTTTTACTTTCTATTGTTGCTTTGGTTATGGTGATTATTGCATTTATGAAAAAAGAAGTAGTAAAGAAAATTGGCTATGCAGTAATTAGTATGGCTGCTTTTATTTGGATATTAACTCCTTCTATTGATGGTGGCCGCTTATCGGCTGCAAACCCTAAAACAGTTGCATTAATTTCATTACTTGTTTTAGGTACTTCTGCTGCCTGTGCCATTATAAGCAAAATAATGCATGCAAAAAAATCTCAATCAGTACAAGCATAGTAAGAATAAAATTTGTCGGAAATCTTTTATTGAAAATTAAGGTATTTTTTTAATGGGGTATGGAATGATATAGTTCATTCCGTCCCATTTTTAACTATAAAAACATCTTGAAGCCGCACATCTTAAGCCTTTCACTTATTTTTCAACCTTACATCTACCTAATTAAATATGTTTTTAATTAGGAATTCATTTTCAACCTTACTTTAGATACTTTTCCGAAGGATATTTATGCAATTTTAAATGAATCAAGATAAAAATGGTAAATGCAATCCCAAGAGCGTAATGCAAATCTTTTAACAGATGGCTGTTTTTACGCAAAAAGATTAATAAGTAACCGCTTATTGCAAGTATCAGAAATAAAACAAAGCAACAAATATCAGTTCTACAAAGCTCCTTAAGTTTTTTTCCTTGTTTATCACGTTGTTCTGTAATTATATTTTTATAAATCCATGGCCAGGAAAGGGTAAGATGATAGACCATTAAGAATACAAATAGCAATGAAGAAAAAATATGAAGGGCTACCCAGCTAAACCTGCCAGAATGATAGCCACCGGCATGATGCCCGTGATGAAACCCCAATAATAGTACAAATCCGGAGATAACCATGCTACAAAAGCAAAGCATAGTTGACAATAAAAGAATATTGCTTTTTTTCATATTAGGTATAAAATTGAATGGTTATTTCATCTTTTGACACCTTTTCAGTAAAAAAACTTGCAGATTAAGATGATAAATTCAATATCTTCCAGAACAATGGGTTTGGAATATTAATATCTTATATTGGTTATTAGTGTACTTCGATGCTCAACATAAATATTAGAACTTAGAAATATTTGAGATATGGGAAAGCGCCTGGGAGGGCGCTTTTTTTTTACAATTTCATCCCTAGTATTAAAATGTCATCAATTTGTTCGTATGAATCTTGATTTTTAGGATGCATCCAATTATTAAGGTATTGCTCTAAAAACTCTTTTTGCTTTTCCATTGAAAACCCTTTATTTTCATCAATTAGTTCAATAAATTTACGTTTTTTTATTTTCCGACCTTCAACACCCCCAAACTGGTCATAGTATCCATCAGTAAAAAAGTAAATTTTATCCCCTTTGTCAAATGAGATAGTGTGCGTCTCAAACTGAGCAATATTTTTTGGGTTTGCGCCAACGCTTCGTCTTGTTCCACTAACAACTTGCAATACATTACCTTGAATGATAACAATATCAGAAAATGCCCCTGTAAATTGAATCTGTTCGTTTGAAAAGTCAATTTCGCATAATGCAATATCAGCTCCATTGGCAATTCTTTCATCATCATTCAAATTTTCTTTAATTCTTTTATCCAACGATTCAAATAATTGTTGGGGATTGGAAAATAAAGAATGGTTGTTTTTCTTGTTTTCTAAATAACTTAAAACTAATATACTTGTCAAGGCACCTGGTACTGAATGTCCTGTGCAATCAGCAACAACAATTCTTAGAATGTTACTATTGTAATTAAACCAATAGAAATCACCTCCAACTTCATTTTTAGGCTTGTCTATTAAAAAATGCTCAGAAAAGAAAATTGATAACGTATTAATATCAGGCATGAATGCATTTTTTACTTTTATAGCATAATGCAAGCTGTCAAAATTCGGTGCCTTGGCTCTCATAATTTTGGTTGTCATTTGAAGTAGTTGAAACTCCAACTTCTGATTTTCTTCCTGCAAAGTTTTAATGAGATCAACCTCTTTTCTCTTTGAAAACAGTTTTAATGAAATCATACTTACTACAAGGCTAATACCTATACTAAGCATAAAAACAAGGAAGGTACTGCTTATATTTATTATCAAAATAGTATAAACCAAAATTAGAGGAAAAGCAATTGTAGCAACGATTAATGCTCTTGATTTTTTTGGATTCTTTGTCATTCTTATTCTTCCTTTGAATCTGTAGTAGCAGTTCTAAGAAACTCTTTATTGGTTAGTAAATCAACTATTTTTTCACCACTTAGCTCTTTATTACTTTTTAGTTTTTCCACAGCACAATTCAATTTCTCAAAGAATTCATTTTTTCTGGCGTTATGCCAATCAATAATCTGCTGCTGTTCATTTCTTGATAAATTAAATGAAGTAGTAATTCTAAAAAGAGGTATGTTTAAAACTTCCAGTATAAGCTCAAAAGTGCTGGAGTTTACACCATTTTTTTCAACAAGGTTAGAAAACATATTCCAACAACGCCTGCGTAGCTCAAGGATGCCAATTTGAAATGAGCCAACTTGCGATAATCTACCATTTTGCAGTGTTTCCCGAAAAAGTTCTTTTAATTCTTTAGATGTTTTATTTTCTAGTTCATTAATCTGCCTGGTTATATTAATTGCTTTTTCATATTTTTCAAATCTCGAAAAATAAATATGACAAATTTTATTAACAAAAGCTATCTTAAGTTCAATCAACTTGGGTGGCTTTAACCGATCTTCAGAAAGTTTTAAATCACTTTGGAAAAGTTCAACAATTATTTTGTAAACTAGCTTATCTCTAACATAATCATGTTTAACAATTATCGATTCAACATCTTGTAAAATCAGATTGATATTTTGATGATTTAATTCACCTGAAAATTCAAATATTACATTTTCATCGATTAGTTTTTTTCTTTTTTGAAATACATCCATTGAAGTAAGGCTTGTATTACAAAAATAAACAAGTTTTTATTTTAAAAAGTGTGTTTAAGCTTCTAATTTCTTTTCACCGGCATATACCACCTCAAAGCACTATCGTCAATTTTTTCTTCTTTGATCAGTTTTCCTTTTAACTCGGGTGCCTTGGTTCCTTCGTAAAACTGCTTGTTACCAATAAAAACACGGGCTTCGTCCCAAAGGTTTTGAGTAATAAAACTGGTTAATAGTTGTCTGCCACCCTCTATAACAATAGATTGAATTTCAAGTTGATACAGGTACCCTAGAATGTTTGAAAGCATATTGTAATCAAAATCTATCTTTACAAATTTTAGGTTTGCAGCATCTTCTGTCTTTTGGGTGTTAAAAATAATGGTAGTTGCTTCGTTATTAAAAATATGTAGTTTTTTGTCGAGGCTTAAGTTTCTATCAAGCACTATACGTGCAGGGTTTCTTCCGTTCCAATCTCTGGCAGTTAAACGAGGATTGTCGTTTTTGGCGGTGTTGGTGCCTATCATAAAGGCCGATTCATCGGTGCGCCATTTGTGCACCAGTTTTTTGGCCAAATCGTTGGTTATCCAATGCGGCTCTATTGGGTCGTCTGGCTTTCTGATAACATCAATAAAGCCATCAAGAGTCTCTGCCCATTTTAAGATGATATAGGGTCGCTTTTTTTCGTGAAAAGTAAAAAACCTTTTGTTCAGCTCAATGCTTTCCTGTTCTAAAACACCTACTTTAACGTCGCAACCAGCATTTTTTAGCTTTTCGATGCCTTTTCCGGCCACTTTTGCAAAAGTATCCACACAACCAATAACCACACGTGGTATTTGTTTTTCAATAATTAAATCGGCACAAGGTGGTGTTTTTCCGTGATGGGCACAGGGTTCGAGGTTTACATAAATGGTTGAATCTTTCAAAAGTGCCTGGTCTTTAACGGAGTTAATCGCATTGACCTCTGCATGGGCCTCTCCCGCTTTGTGGTGATAACCTTCGCCAATAATTTTTCCCTCGTAAACAATTACTGAACCCACCATGGGGTTGGGCGATGCCTCACCAAGTCCAAGTTGTGCTAGTTCGAGGCAGCGTTGCATATATTTTTCGTCTTCTGTTGTTGACATTTTCTTTTTTTTAATGGAACACGGATGACTCGGATTTAACTGATTTGGACGGATTTTTATTCAGCATTTGATAATCTTTTGCAAAATCAATAAATGTCTTAAATAAAACTCGATTATATTTGCTGTATCAAAAAACAATATTTCATCTGTGAAAATTCGTCAGATCCGTCTAATCCGTGTTCTATAATCATGAAATCCGTCGCCAAAGTAATAAAATCTTTTAAAAACCAGCTAGCTGCTATTTATCCTTTAACGGAAATTAACAGTATCATTGAAATTGTTTTTGAGTACACTATTGGGTTTTCTAAAACCGATCTTCTGCTAAAACCTGATACACTCCTTTCGGATGAGCAGGTTGAAAAGCTGCTATCAATTCTTGACCGACTTACAAACAATGAACCCGTTCAATATGTTCTTGGAGAAACTGTTTTTTTTGATTTAACTTTTAATGTTGCCCCCGGAGTTTTAATCCCACGCCAGGAAACTGAAGAGTTGGTGGATTGGATAATTAAGGATGCCGATGGACAAACAGGTCTAAAAGTATTAGATATTGGCACCGGAAGTGGTTGTATAGCCCTTTCGCTGGCTGCAAACTTAAAAAATGCAGAAGTTTTGGCATACGATGTTTCAGAAAAAGCCCTTGAAATAGCAAAAAGTAATGCTGCTTTAAATCAAATAGCAGTGAATTTTAAAATGAAAGATATCCTCACTAACCAAAATACGTTTGAAAATCAAAAAAATGACATCGTTGTTAGTAACCCCCCTTACGTTTTAGAAAAAGAGAAGGAATTTATGGCTGAAAATGTACTAAATTATGAGCCAGAACTTGCTTTATTTGTTGAGGATGATGATCCATTGTTATTTTATAAGGCGATTGTTAACTATTCAAAAATAAATTTAAAGGATGGTGGAAAACTGTATTTTGAAATCAATGAAGCTTATGGAAATGAAGTTAAAGAATTGATGATAAATTCAGGGTTTAAAGATGTTGAAGTGAGAAAAGACCTGAATGGGAAAGAGCGGATGGCGTGTGGAATAAGATAGCAGGCTGTTCTCAGTATGTAGTAAAAACGAGCAACCAGCAACTGATATCATGTCAAGCGTCAAGTTTTCGATGGAGTCATTTGATTAGACAGGTCAAACTAATGACCAGTCAATGTCGTTTAATTAGTAAAAATACTGTTATTTGGTTTATGACACCCCCTTCCACTCCACTCAGGATACGCCTTGAGACTTTATTTCGACAGATGGTATACTGAGCCTGCCGAAGTGCTCAATAACCAAGCGAAGCCGAAGTCTTAACTAAACAACATTGATTAGCCATCGGAAGTTTTTTTAACCAACTGCTGCCTGGCTTTTAACTCAATGGTGCGTATTTTATCTTTATAAAAGTTATGGGCATTCATTTTTACAACATCAAGCGATGCATCTGAGTTTTCTTCCCACCTTCGGCATAAATACAGGGGGTTGTAAATTCGTCCAATCTGATAATGACGACTAATATTCAAACCAAGGGCATAGTCCTCGCCATAGCTGGTGTTGGGCACTTTAATGTCACGAATAACAGGCGTGTAAAAAGCTCTAGGTGCCCCTAGTCCATTGATTCTCAGTGCATTATTTCTGCCATTTTCAGATGTCCATTCCTTGTGATCAATTAATCCCGGAGGAATCTCTTTCAGGTTAAAATTTACCATTTGGTAGCTACCTACTACCATGGCACAGTTTTGTTCGTAAAAAGCATTTACAATGTGTTCAATAACTGTTTCATCAATGTATAAATCATCGCTATCGAGCTGAATGGCAAATTTTCCACATTTTTTGTGCGCAACGCCTTCGTTCCAGCAACCACCAATGCCTAAATCATCCCTGTTGGGAATAACGTGGATAAGGCGCTCATCATTTTTGTATTGTTCAATAATTTTTGTTGTTCCATCTGTTGAGTGATTATCAACAACAATAAGGTTGAACTTAAAGTCTGTTTTTTGTTTTAAAACAGATTCAATGGCATCGTTGATGGTTTTTACCCGGTTTCTGACAGGAATAATGACAGATGCCTCAACTGGAAATTTCTCTTCAGTAAATTCTATATTGTTGAATTTGGGCTCTAAATAAGCCCCAATCACTTTCAGGTGCTCTGTGCAAGCCTGTTCCATCTCAATCTGGCGTTCCCGGTTTCTGGGATCAACGTAATCGAACATTTTTTCACCTGATTTTCGGGTATCTTGCTCAATTTCAGTATAAAGCAACTCAGGTAAATGAACCAGCGAATGCTTTTGCGACACCCTTAACCGTAAATCATACAATGCAGCAAAGCGGAGATTTCTGTCCATTGAAGCAACAGCTTCTTTCAATGCAGCAGTTTTATAAAGCAGCAACGAGCCAAAGTTAAAATCATCCCTTAAACTTCCTTCCTGGTATTCAATTACAGGATGGGCTTTCATTTCGCCCTGTTTTTTTTCGAAATAATCAGCATAAACCATCCCTGCGTCAGCATCGCTGCAAATTCTCGCCATTCTCTCCAATGCATGCTGCCCCAGCTTTAAAGCCATTGTTTTGGTGTAGACTACTACGTAATCTGTGCTAATATGCTCAGTCAACAGCTTCCATGTTGCAGTTGAATCAAACCCCGAAGCTGAAACGATAAATTCAGCACCTTTAATTTTTCTATTCTCAGGCGTTACAACAATAATTTTTGATACATTGTGGGAGTTTTTAAAAGTGTCAATGTTTTTTTGTAACTCCTCAATTTCAGCCACTGCCAGTATACAGGTGATATTTTTATTCATGTTTTTAATGATATAAAATCCATTTGTAATAAAGCAAACAAATGTAATAATTTATGGTTCTTGAACCAGTAAATCGCACTTTTTGACCAAAACTTCTATTTTTACGCAAGGAAAACCTTAAACTTCTTCTAAAAATTTTAGTTTTGTAAAATGTTTGCCCAATGACATTACATTTTAGATAGTATAGATTGTGGACAATTTGTAGGACAAAGAAGGTATATTGGGGTATTTGTGTATTGGTTATTAATGATAGAATCTGATCCTGAAAACAACTGGTAAACATCTCATTGTAAATAATTTACAGTAAAAATAAAACCACTAATACACTAATTTCTAATATGCCAATTTCTAACTTATGAAAGAACTGGTATTTATAAAGCAGAACATCGATAGATGGAATAAATTTGAAAATCTCATTGAAAGCAAGAAGGCCGAGAACCCGGACACTTTGGCATCGATGTTTATTCAAATTACTGATGATTTGGCTTATAGCAGGACTTTCTATCCAAACAGCGAAGCCACCAAATACCTGAACCATCTGGCATCGAAAACACATTTAAAAATCTACAAAAACAAAAAAGAAGATAAAAACATCATTAAAAAGTTTTGGGGCATTGATTTTCCTTTGATTGTTTATCATTCGCAAAAATTTATACGTATCTCATTCATTGCCTTTGTATTAGCTGCGCTGATTGGAGCTTTTTCAGCAGCCAATGATACCAATTTTGTTCGTTTAATACTTGGTGATGGCTATGTTGATATGACCCTGCAAAACATTGAAGATGGGAAACCGATGGGAGTGTATGATACTCAGGGTGAATTTGAAATGTTTATTTATATTGCGATAAATAATATTAAAGTTTCGTTTTATGCTTTTATGCTAGGCTTGTTTGCCTCAATAGGCACACTGTTTCTTTTGTTGTACAATGGGATTATGGTGGGAAGCTTTCAATACTTTTTTTATGAATATGGTTTATTAAAGGAATCTGCGTTAACTATCTGGATTCATGGAACATTAGAGATATTTGTAATCATTGTTGCCGGGGCTGCCGGGCTAATTTTAGGAAGCTCGTTACTTTTTCCTAATACCTATTCGCGCTTGCATTCTTTTAAAAAAGGAGTAAAAACAGGTATTAAATACATTATTGGCATACTGCCCATTTTTATTGTGGCGGCTTTTTTAGAGGGCTTTGTAACAAGACACACCGAAGCACCTGATGTGCTGCGTTTGGGAATTATTTTAGCTTCACTAACATTTATTGTGTGGTATTTTTTTATATACCCCACCAAACTGGCAATAAAATTAAAAGGGGAAAGAAACGATTATTGGACAAATGTAATTAAGAAAATAGTAGATAACAAACAACAGAAAGAATGGAAAAACAAGCAATAAATTTTGCTAAAGCAAGAGATTTTGGTGATAGCTTATCTGACACTTTTAAATTTTTAAAGCAGGAATTTAAGCCTTTAATAAGGGTTTTGCTGACCTACGTAGGGCCCTTTTTACTAATAACGGGCTTTTTATCAGCACTTTACCAAACACAGGCGTTAGAGGGAATTGTAGATAAGGCAGGCCGAGATCCATTGGCAGGGTACAGGAGCATGGCATCCTGGCAGTACTTTTTGTCGATGATTGGGGCTATTGTCAGCTCAACATTACTCATTCTTGCTGTTTTCTCTTACATAAAGTTGTACAAAGAAAAAGGTTCAGGTGGTTTTGAGCTGGAAGAGGTTTGGCGAATGATGGGAAAAAAGTTTTTACCAGTGTTGGGAGCTACACTGTTAATTGGGCTGATTTTTGGTCTCGGTGCGGGTGTAGTAGCTGCTCTTTTTACGGTATCAGTTGGATTAGGAATACTACTGTTTTTGGGGTTTCTGGTTTTTGCTTTGTATATCGGTATTTCCATCTCGTTATTTATCGCGTCTTATGTTTTTGAAGATGTAACTATTTCTGAATCAATTAATCGCAGTAGGCATTTAGTAAAAGATTACTGGTGGTACACCTTTGGTTTGGCTATTGTGATTGGCATAGTTGCAGCTCTGGGGCAGTATGTTTTCCTTGCACCCCAATTAATCTTAACAATGATTATAACTTTCACCTCTGTCTCTGGCGGTGATGCTTTTGAGGGTAGTTCAATTATCCTGACTATTTTTACTGTTTTTGGCACTTTTGGTTCTTATTTGCTGTATGCAATACCACACACTACAATGGCTTTGCATTTTCACAGCCAGGTAGAGAAGAAAGAAAGTCCGAATTTAATTAATAAAATAGATCAAATAAACCAGCCAGATGAAACAGATCAGTCAGGTTTGGGATTTTAATTAGAAGTGAAAGCGGAAAGATTCAAATATATTCTCCTGATTTTATTGCTGGCTGCATTTGTGGCAGTTGATACCGGCTTTGGCCAGGCTCAGACAGAACAAAAAGTTGCTGCCGAACAAAATATCCCAAAAGATCAGAGCCAATTAAAGGTTGAGAAAGTTCCTCAACAAAAGCTTGACGATTATAAAAACAGCAATGATTTTAATTACCTGTTTAAACGGGCCAAAGGTTTTGACTTTTGGTCATTATTTTGGCGATGGTTCAATGACTTGCTACAGGGATTCTTTAGCGATAAAGGTGCTGCACCCTATATTCGTTATGCCATAATGTTTGTGGTTATTGCGTTTATCATTTACAAAATTGCAGGGGGAAACTTATCGGGTATTTTTTCAAAAAACAAAAAGATAAAAGGCGAAAATGGGTTTGAATATTTTGAAGAAGATATCCATCAGGAAAACATGGATGAAAAATTAAGAAAGGCTATCAGGGAAAGGAATTTCCGGACAGCCATCCGTTTTTATTACCTTAGTTTGCTAAAACAGCTTGACGCTAATGAGCTGATTCACTGGGAACAAGGAAAAACAAACAGAGATTATCAGCATGAATTAAAGAACCAAAGTTATTTGGATGATTTTATTCGTTTGTCCGGAGTTTATGAATATTCATGGTACGGACATTTTGAGGTGAATGAAGAGCGATTTTTGAGATGGCAACAGGGGTTTAAGGAGGTTTTTAATAAAATATAGTAATTAGAACCTAGAACTTAGAAATTAGAAATTGGGTGATGTCACAAAGTTCTAATATACAAAGTTCTAATTTCCAGATAAAATATTGAAAAAAAATAAACATATAATCATTCTATTAGCACTGTTCATTGGACTGGTGGTTTTTGAATACACAGCACCCAAGCCTCCCGACTGGAAACCAAGCTTCCAAAAAAAGGATAAAATTCCTTTTGGTAGCTACATTATGTACAAACTTTTAGAAGACATTTATCCTGGAAAAGAGATTAAAAATAATGAAAAAAGTCTATATCAAAGCTTTCATAACCAGGCACATGAAAACACTAGTTGTCTGATAATTACCAATGAATTTAAACCCGACAAAGTTACCCTTGAAGAACTGCTTAAATTTGCAGCCCAGGGGAACAAAGTATTTATTGCCGCTACTTCTTTTGGCAAAAATTTCATGGATACGCTGAATTTCACCAGCCAATTTTATTTCTCAAATTTTGAAAAAGGTGATAGTTTGCCCTACAACTTTGAAAACAAAAAATTAAAAATAGATAGCTCCTACTGGATAAAATCGGGCTACTATAATTTTTATTTTGATTCGATAAACAGCACCAAAACTAAAATTATAGCCAACTTAGATTCAAACAGGGTCAACTATTTCAGGCAAGAGTTTGGCAATGGTGAATTTTTCATCCACAACCAGCCATTTGCTTTTACCAACTACAATCTGCTAATGGAAAACAATGCCGAATATGTTTTCAAATCATTAAGTTACCTTGATAATGAAACCATAATCTGGGATGAATCTTTTAAACCTGGCAAGGCAGGATCTACACCACTGGCTTATATTTTAAGTCAGGATGCTTTAAAAAGTGGCTGGTACATGATTTTATTTTTGGGTGTAATATTTATGTTTTTTAGCTCAAAACGCAGACAAAGAGTTATTCCAGTAGTTAAAAAGCCCGAAAACAGCTCGCTTGAATTTGCAAAAACCTTGGGCAACCTTTATTTAAGCGGCAAAAACCATAAAGATATTGCCCTTAAAAAATACCATTATTGGGTTGATTTCCTGAGGGTTAAATACTATATTCATTTAGAGGCAGGAGAAGTTTTACTTCCCGAAAAAATTGCCGAGAAAACCGGTGTAAAAGAAGATTTAGTAAAACGAATAATTAGCGCCCGAAACCACATTGAAAATGCACCAGCCATTAGTGCAGAACAACTCCTTAGTTTTAACGGTATTTTGGAGAAGTTTTATGCGAGAAGGAAATAATAAATATGTAGCGACGCACGGCCGTGCGTCGCTACATATTTTTATCACTTACAATGCCCCAATCATTTTCTCCGGATCCCCCCATTCCGTAAACTGCTCATCGGTCAAATAACCTAATTCTAAAGCAGCTTTTCGAAGGGTTGTGCCTTCTTTATGTGCTTTTTTGGCAATTTCGGCAGCTTTTTCATAACCAATGTGTGTATTTAAAGCCGTTACAAGCATCAATGAGTTCTCAAGGTGCGAGGCAATGACTTCTTTGTTCGGTTTAATGCCTACAGCCATGTTGTTGGTAAATGATACACAAGCATCTCCTAATAATCGGGCCGATTGCAAGAAATTGTAAATCATCACTGGTTTAAATACATTCAATTCAAAATGTCCATTCATCCCTCCTACTGCAATGGCAGCATCGTTACCAATTACCTGGGCGCAAACCATGGTCATGGCTTCAATTTGGGTTGGGTTTACTTTGCCAGGCATAATCGAAGAGCCTGGCTCATTGGCAGGAATAATCAACTCACCAATTCCACAACGAGGACCTGAAGCCATTAAGCGGATATCGTTGGCAATTTTCATTAAACTAACCGCCACCGTTTTTAAAGCTCCTGAGGCCTCAACAATTGCATCATGGGCAGCAAGTCCTTCAAATTTATTGGTTCCGGTAATAAATGGAAGACCGGTAAATTCTGCAATCTTTTTGGCAACCAATTTAGCATAACCTTTTGGGCTATTAATTCCTGTTCCAACAGCAGTTCCGCCTAGTGCAAGTTCCGTTAAGTGCTCTAAGGTATTATTTATCGCTTTTAATCCATGATCAAGTTGCGAAACATAACCCGAAAACTCCTGCCCCAGAGTTAAAGGTGTTGCATCCATCCAGTGCGTACGCCCAATTTTTACAATATCTTTAAATGCTTTTGCCTTTTCATCAAGTGTGTTACGAAGTAATTCTATGCCAGGAATGGTTGTTTCAATCAACATTTTATAGGCCGCAATGTGCATGGCGGTCGGGAACGTATCGTTGGATGATTGCGATTTGTTTACATCATCGTTTGGATGAATAAGCTTTTGGCCTTCACCTAATTCCCCTCCATTTAAAACGTGTGTACGGTTCGAAACTACTTCGTTTACGTTCATGTTTGATTGAGTGCCAGACCCTGTTTGCCAAATCACCAACGGAAACTGATCATCCAGCTTTCCTTCAATAATTTCATCACAAGCTTGCAAGATCAAGTTTTTCTTTTCTTCAGGTAAAACACCTAGTTCATAATTGGTATGGGCAGCAGCTTTTTTTAAATACCCAAATGCATGTATGATCTCTTTTGGCATACTCGCAGGATCTCCAATTTTAAAATTTTCAGAAGAACGCTGGGTTTGTGCCCCCCAATACTTGTCTGCGGGCACCTTAACTTCGCCCATTGTATCTTTTTCGATCCGGTATTCCATAACTTAATTGTTTTGGTTAGTTAACTAAAACTAGTGCTAAGTCACATCTTAAATGACGGTTACAATTATCCGATTAGCAGGTTTGCAAATTACGCAATCAACTCATCTTCATCGATTTACATCTTATAATCAGACCCACTTAGCGGTTTTATACCGTCAAAATAGCATTGACATGACACGAGTATTGTGTCAGATATGAATTTTTGGATAGTCAGTTAGGCGACAATACCTACTTGGTGCACTTGTGGGGTTGTATCAAAACTAACTTTTGTACTCTTGTCAGGTGTTTTTACCTGATAAATTAGTTCTGGCACAAAACTAGGGTCTGAAAAATATTTGTGTGTAATACCAACTGCCATTGTCAGATTTTACCGCACTAATGGCTGTCTGGGTAAAAGCTCCCTCAATATTAGCTTTATGACTTATACTTGCCAGCCAGTTTTGAACAACTTCCCTTGCATCACCAGCGTCTCCTCTCACCACATTTTCGGCAACTTCGCCATTGCCCAAAGTATCTCTTATGGCCTCGTATCTTTCTGTAATTCCGTCATGATTAGCATTCGTCTCATTTTCAGCCATATAATTACTGTGCTCATTTGCAAATTTCCAAAGCACTTCATTGTTTTCAAGTGCCGATAGCCCAACTGACACGCGATAATTGTTTACCTCCTCCACAAGTAAATCATCGTAATTCGATGGTATTCCATCATCCTTTTTGCATGAGGTAGCTATAAAGATGACCAGAAAAATTAGTCCACAGTACTTTAAAATGGCATTTTTCATGAAACTTCAATTAATTTCTATACAAAGATAAGTAAAAGCTTTTGCTTAGGCTAGAAATTTTTTGTAGACGAAACGCCAAATTAAGGTTTTATTATTTGTTTGATGACTTAACAGTTGAAGCCCTGATTATCATCTCGCTCTTTAAATTAATCCGTTTTGGTGAAGACTTCTCTTTAGCCTCTTCGTTAATCCTTTTGAAAAGCATTTGGGCAGCTGTATTTCCAATTTCAAGCCCCATTGGTTTAATGGTCGAAAGAGGTGGGTTATACATTGTGCTAAAAGGTTCTTCGCAAAAACCAATGACCGCAATATCCTCAGGTATTTTCAAACAATTTTTATAAACTGCTTTCATAATTCCAGACATAGTTAAGTCGCTAATTGCCAGTATGCTGTCTGGACTATTCTTACTGTTTATTAACCGGTTGGTTTCGTTTTCTGCCTCTTCGGGTGTCTCGCACGAAATGATAAATTGTTCCTCTATTGAAGATTTAAATTCTTCGCAAGCTTTTTGATAGCCTAGCAAACGATTTTTACTGATTAACAGGTTAGGGTTGCCAATGCAAATAGCAATTTTCTTTTTGCCTGTTTCAAGTAAGTGCCTGGTTGCTTTATAAGCACCTTCAATATCGTCAACAAGCACCATGTCTGCCCGGATATTATCAGGTACCCGATCAAAAAAAACCATCGGAATCTCAGAATCAATAATATTGTGAAAATGAGTAAAGTCCCTTGTTTTTCTTGATACTGAGGCCAGTATGCCTTCTACGTTGTTCGACAATAAAATATTACAAGCCTCCACTTCGCGTTCGTATTTTTCATTCGAAGTAAGTATCATTAACTTATAGCCATGTTTGTGCACCTCTTTTTCGATTCCTTCAACAACTGAGGGAAAAAAGAAATAGGAAATTTGAGGGATAATCAGGCCAATTACTTTACTTTTTTTATGCCG
Source organism: Bacteroidales bacterium (assembly GCA_050291445.1). Taxonomy (GTDB): domain Bacteria; phylum Bacteroidota; class Bacteroidia; order Bacteroidales; family NBLH01; genus NBLH01. The sequence goes on from JBNKJW010000207.1 coordinate 15,568, forward strand.
CAGCGATAAAGCAACCGCATTTGGCCTGTAATGCAAGCTTTCTGCCAATTGTAAAACCGCATCTTTTGTTGTCTGGCTGATATCAGGATGGTCTTTTAACGCCCTACTTACTGTTGATTTAGATACTCCCAGAAGTTTTGCAATATCATTTATCGTAATCGGATGCATTATCTAAAAAGCGCATTATTTTTTGTAAAGTTAAACAAATAAATGTAAATAAAAACTGACAAAGTTTCTGGTTGCGATCCACTTCATGAAAAAATAATTCAAAAAGTTATTAACAGCAACCGGTTGCGAAACCGGTTGAAATCCAAAAACGTTTACAGGCTTCTAAAACCTATTGCTTTTAATACTTCCATGCCTTAGATTTGTCTTGATGATCAACTATTATAGAAAGCATGTTTTCTTCATTAATTTATTTTTCAATTAAAGTATGTTTCAAATTTATACTTAAATCTTAACTTATGGAAACTAAAAAAATACAATTATTATTTTATTTAACCTTGCTTCCCCTTTTTGTTTTTGCCCAGGAAGCTTCTATTAAAGGGATAATTACTGATGAACAATATGGAGATCCCTTGGTTGGAGCGACCATCCAAATAAAAGGAACAACAAATGGTACAATTACCGACTTTGACGGAAACTACCTGCTTAAAGGTTTAGAAGCCGGAGATTATATTATCAAGGCTTCTTTTGTTGGTTACAGTAATGAAGAAAAAAGTATTAGCCTATCAGAAGGAGAGGAGTTAGTT
>JBNKJW010000208.1:0-3368 GCA_050291445.1 Bacteroidales bacterium
CCTCTTTTTGTTTTTTACCTTTCTTGACTAACTTAATAGCTGTTTTCCTAATAATAAACCGTTCTTCTTCAGACAGCGTTCTTAAATCAACTTTTTCCATAGAACAAAGATAATGAAAAGATCTCGGTATATTGCCGCTAGGTTGATAAAAGATGGAAAGTTGAAACTTATTATGATGAGCTGAAAAACAAATTAAAGCTTGGATATTTTTCAGGGTATTCGGATCGTAGTATACAACAAGATTTTAATGCCGCTTTATTTGTTAGTAACATACAAACATTGCTGGTAGCTGAAATAAATGATGAATTGCTTGCTGAAAAAAAAGGAACTAAATACCAATATAAAGTAAACACAAACCTATCATATGGCTTTTTAAAAGACAGAGTTGTATCCTTATTATTTACAAGCACAAAAATAGATGAAGTTCTAATAGAACTAAAAGGCTTGTTCAAGAAGCATTTGATTCCAATTAGACCAAACAGGAAATACAAAAGAGATGTTGGAAAATATAGAAACAGGGTAAAGCCGGTAATCACTAAAAATCTAAAAGATGCAATTTAGTGACTACCTTAACTTAATGACATTGAGCTCGCGCTAGCAGGGGCACTTTCTGCCAAATGCCCTATGTTTTTTGTTAGCGGGCGTTATAATTTACTTTCTTCATATTTTTGAACAATAAAATTTACTTTTTTGTAGTCATTACTATTGATAATAATCTTTACCGCTCCTCCTACTTCCCCGTAAATACAACTCTCATCTTGTCATTCTGGGCAAAGTGGAACTTAGCGAAGGGATTTTACTGAAGGCAAACTCTATTTTGTCACAGTACGTTTACTATTTTAATGAATCAATTACGTAATAACAAAGTTGCAGCCAAATCCGACATAGCAGTATTAATATGAAAACAGACTACCACCTCTTTCTTTGATAGTATTCATAAAGTTTTCATCAGCATTTATGCGCGGAAAAAAGTTTTTGAAGGTAAATCCTAAGCTTTTCCTTCGTCTGCCGGCAAACTTCTTAAAATTTTCGTATGCCTCATCAGCTTCTTCCGTTTTATTTAATAGCATAAGAGCAATCATCTTTAAAAAGCTTAAAGTAATTTGTTGCTTCTTTTTCACATTTCCAATTGCTTGATCAACAAACTCAACAGCATCGTTAAGCTGATTGTTCAGAATATAGTATTCCGTCAAATTAGGTTCCATCCAATCAACTTTATATTCACTCTCATAGCATATCAATGTATCGGCAATAGCCTTTTCAAAATCTCCCAAATAATAATAGGCATCACCCCTTATGTACAAAGCACGTATTTTGTCATAACCACTCATTCGTTCGATTGCTGTTGTATAAAATGGGATTCCTTCTTCATGCCTGTTCAAATATCTTAATGGATCACTAATATAGGTATAGGCGAATAATTCATCCGGATATTTTTCAATTAAAAATTTATAAGCATCAACCGATTTGGAATATTTTCTTAGTCTGAAAAAAGATTTTGCCCTAAGACGCAACATATCTGCAAAGAGAATATCCTGCGCTAACATTTCATCTGATTCATCAATTATTTTCTGCCATTCATCATCTCTGTGCAAATCCTTAAGAACTTCATCGAAATTAACGCACGACTTTAATCCTTTCTTATAATCAGAATAAATATCAAAAGGGGTATATAAATTCCCGTAAACCAGTTTATGTTGATATAAAAGTCTTGGTAATGTTTCTATAAGGTGTATAGTTTCCTCCTCAGGGAAATAAAGTGAATACAACCACAAATTACCGTATGGTTTAACTCCTATTAAATGAACTTTCCTATCTCCAACCATAATGTACTCAGGTACATTTTGGGATTTTATACCCAACAACGCTCCTATCTGATTGTCTTCTTCTCCAACACCGATATAATTATACATATATGATGTTTCACCTCCAAAAAGAAAATCATAATCTACATCCTTATCAATTATCAAAGTTAGCGGCCACTGATTATATTCGTCTAACTTTTTAAGTAAACCATTCATTCTTAATGTTTCCTGTATGGTTTTATTCAGAAATGCAAGCAGAAAATGAAAATCAAAATCCTCAGCCGGAATTCTTCCTTCAAATTCAATATAAAACTCCTGGCCCCTATCGTATGCATCTTTACTTACTCTGCTGAAATATAGAATATTTGAAACTCCTTCGGAAATAAGTATTGTTGATTTTTCGGTATAAATAATTCTGAACTGACCAAAATCGCCTCTAACATAAACATTTTCCCAGTCTCCGGTCATTTCGTTTCCAATTTCTGTTCGCTTAATGATTTTGTCGGATAATTCGCCGATTGTCCTGAGTGCTTCTCTTCTAAGTGTTGAAATGCTCATAAAAATATTTAAAATGGTTAACTATTACTTAAAAAAATAAAATAAAAAGGGAGAAAAGTGATATAAAATACTTATTTTTAATTTGTTAAGAAAAAAAACGAAGTATAAAAACATCACTTTTCAGATGAAAAATAACAAGAAAAAACTTAAGAATCAAATTAAAACTCTAAAATACTCATTTACAGGCAACAACATAACAAGATATTCAGGTTTGAATGTAATTGCAAAATATATCAACCGAAAAAATATTATACCCGGTTTGCGCTCTTTGTTCCCAACAACATGGTACAATGCAACAAAGTTTAGTACTTTACAGGTACTTATGGGTATTATTTACTCATCATTGTCAGGGGTCAACAGGCTTTGCCATATATCCAATTTTACGTCTGATCCGCTGGTCAAGGCACATTTGAACCTAAGCAACAAAATTGATGCTGCTACTTTATCAGGGACATTGAAAAAACTTGGACAAGCCGGTAGCAGGATGCTAGAAAGCTTTTTGTTAAAAAGGAGTTCTCTCTAGTTACAAGAGTCTGGACTGGAATCAATTACACTTGATGCCGATTCTACAGTTTCGATGGTCTGTGGCAACCAGGAAGGGGCAAAAAAGGGTTTTAACACAGTGGAAAAAGGAGCCAAAAGCTACCACCCGTTATTGGTTTTTGTCAGCGAGATAAAGCTTTTGTACCATACCTGGTTCCGTTCTGGTGATGCTTATACCAGCAACGGGATTATCAGCTTCCTCAAGCAAGTCAGGGCTTCGCTGCCAAGTTGTGTGCAAAAGGTGTTCTTTAGGGCAGATAGTGGTTTTTTTGACGGAAAACTCTTCGATTTATGTGAGTCTTTTGGCTGGGATTATTTAGTCAAAGTAAAGTTGAAAGGCCTTAAAAAACTACTCGAAAATCAGACATGGATATTGCAAAACCCTAAAAAGGGGCTTTATAGCTGCCAAATAAAATACAAGGCAAAAGGTTGGGGGACAGAACGGACTTTGTATGCCATAAG
>JBNKJW010000209.1:0-56272 GCA_050291445.1 Bacteroidales bacterium
GATAATCAGTAACTTATAATTACTATTGTGTGAAATCTAACTTTGTTTTTCAATTTCGGAATAAAGTCGATCTTCATTTTTGGGTTATTCACTTCGTTCATGAGCTCCACTTTGTTCCGGTTGACCCAAAAACGAAGCAAAAAAGTCAAGGCTGCATTGAAAACCTCCTCCATCTCTTATCAAACCTAAGTTCGGCTGGGTGATCTTCAAACAAGCTTGAAGCTTCCCAGTCTCTCTAAGGCTTGATTGCGAGCTGAAGAAGGTTTTCAATGAGGCCGATCGGGTAATTTATCTGTATTGATAATTGTATCATTTTATTCATAAAATTAACTTGGGAAACATCAGTTAATAATTGTAAACAAATATGAATTCAAAAAAAGAAAATTAGAACTTAAGGAGTTTATTATCAGTATTGTGTATACAATTAACTGGAAGTGCAAAGTTATTATCAAAGAGATTAAGCTTACATAAAAACCAAGATTCTATATTAAAGCTACTTCATCAAAAAAACTAAACAGGGGGTGGTAACACCTTGTATTTTAGCGACTTTCAGTATTTATTTAAATAAAAAAGTAAAGTGTTGTTGTAATTAAGCAAGTTACAGTTTACGTGATAGATTTTAAACAGTTAGCAAAATTGATTCTAAAATTGCTGATTTTTAAAGGTTATCTCAATGTTGGTCTTTGAAACCTTCTTTTGTGAACCTAAAGGCCAAGAAATTCGACAAATTATGAATGAAAAAGAAGTAAATAATACTTTACAAAAGTGACTTTTCAATACTAAGTAGCTGATTATCTATGCAATACAGGAATAGATAGTTGATGAAAAACCTTAAAGTAATTATTTAAACTGGCAAATAGAGTAGGAGGCGAGCGTTTAAATGGCTGTCTGTCAATCAATTAAATCAATTTAGCGCCTCTTTCATTTTGTTCCAGCTGGTAAAAGATAAGACTTGTTGGATTGAAACTTTTTTGTTTTTGCAATACTCGGAAATATACAGAGCCCTTTCACCAGATTCGGCATGCGAACTCGCCCATGTCAATTGCTTACTTGCTTTAGGTTCAAAATAGCTTAGGGTAAAGAAAAAATCAGCCATTCCATTGGGGTTAATACCTGCATTTGACAGGTAATCGACACCCTTTAAATCTGCTTCTTTTTCCATGTTTCTACTGTAGGCACTTGATGAGAGCGTTTGGGCAATTTCTTTGGTTATCTCAGCTCCTGCAATTCGGTCATTACTGCTTGATAATAACACAGATATGCCAACTTCAGCAACTAGTTTTTTCATGATGTGTTTTAACTCCATATGGGCAATTTCATGGGCCAAAACAGCTGCCAGTTCCGACTCGTTTTCACAGGTTTCAATCAGCCCGCTAAACACTATCAAGTGGTTGTCGGGCAATGCAAAGGCATTGATATCGTTTACTGCTAAAACATGCAGTTTAATTAGGCTTTTATCAATATTATTCGAGGTGCAAATTCTTTTTAAAAGGCTGTCTATAGGGAGCACTACTTCATCACTAGCAATTTCAACCTCTGTTTGCTTAAAAAACTCCCAGTAAAGTTCGCCTAGCTTTTTTTCGGTGCTTTTACTCACTTTCTCTACCTTTAGCAGGGTCATCCAGTCTACCTGCAGCAAAACAATAAAGGTGATACTAAAAGCTACTATAGTTGTAAGGGCTTCATAAAGTATTTTTCGCATCATTTTCTTTGCAAATTTCGTCAGTAATGGTTCCGTACAACCACCATTCCACGTGTATGCCTTTTCGGGTATTCACGGCCGTATAAATAGTGGCAATAAATTCAGCGAGGTTAAAAATTAGCAAGGTAATTATATAGGCAATGTAATTGTTACTAATTGATTCTGAGCCAAATACAATGTGGATTGTCCACCAAAAACCAACACTGTTTACAGGCAATAATGAAAGTTGCGAGAGCAATGCCTGGGTGCAGTGCCACCTAACATAGTAGGTGCCTCTACGGTTGCTTAAATAAAAAAAAAAGGTGGCCAGCAAATTGACTATTGGTATAGGCAAACCAGCAATTATAGCCACTAAAGACATCACGTAACTGCCCGAAGCTTTTTCGAGTTCATTTTCGGTTGGTCGGTATTTAAATTCGCCTACTTTTATCAATTTTACTATTTTTTTGCTTCAGAATAACTATGCATTTAAGTCAGGAGTGTCATTGCGAGCGGAGCGCGGCAATCTTTTAAAGATTTCTTCAACGTGTTTGCAATGACATGTTAGCTAAACGACATTAATTCTCAAATTTAAATTTATAATTACACGAAAGTGGTAATCATAAGCCTTTGTATATGTTCCAAACCCAGTTAGCAATAACCAGCAAGATGGCCGGAACAGCAATATACCATTTTCTAATAAAAACTTCTGTTTTCTGATAAAATTGCCACAAACTCTCCTTTTTTTGAATAAGGTCTAAAGCTGTCCAAAAAGGTGTAATTGCTAATATTAGCGACAACAACAAGCCAATTGGGTTCCAACGCAAGCTATCAGCTAAATTGCCTTTTGTTAAAGAAACAATTGCCCGTGTTGAGCCACATGATGGACAAGGAATCCCTGTTACATTTTTTATAATACACGGACTGGTTGCATCTTTACCATGGGGTTGCAGGTACACAAAATCGATAAAAAGCCATGCATAAGCCGCAATACAGGCAGCGAATAAAAAAGTATAGAGTTTGTTGCGGTTCATTATTATTGTACGTCAAACCATCCGTCATTGCGAAGGAGGTAACGACTGAAGCAATCTCTTAATAAGGGATTACTTCTTCATTAGTATTCATCGTGATGACGTTTAGGTTCACTAGTAATACAACACCCGTTGCAGCATTTCCAGGTTCTTTTCGCGGGTAATGCCCATAATCAGGAACCAGTCAATGATGGTCCAAATACCCAGGCCACCACATGTTAAAAGTTTAGCAATGCCAAGGCCGGTATCGCCAATAACAAAACGGTCAATGCCAAGACCACCACCTAATATTGAAACAACCAGGCTAATAGAGGGATCTCTGAACTGGGTAGATTGCAACATGGTCCATTTTGAGTCGTCCAATTCCAATAACCTGTCCCTAATTTGCATTACCATGTGGCTTTCAAAAAATTTACCATTGGTCATGATAAACATGTCTACTTTTTGTGCGTCCATTTATAAATTTTAATTGTTATCCTACTCGTGTGGCTTTTCGGTTCCGCCATTAATTCATATAAAAGTAAACTCTTCGCACTAAAAAGTCAAAAAAAATACTGTTAGTGGCAATAAATATTCGGTAAAGCACAGGTATTGGGCTGCCAGAGTATACAACCTTGAAATTAAAACTACCTGTAACTATTCAAATACAAAACTGGATTTTAATCAGATTATTAGCTAATTCTTTTAAAGTAGGAAAAGTTATTATTCTGCAATCAATTTATTTACAGATTGTTACCGTAGTTATTGAAAGATTTAATTAATCTAAACTTTACAAAAAGTAATTTATAGTAAAAATATTAGAGGCGGTTTATTTTTAATTTCCTGAATTTTGAAGATGGATTTTGGGGTTAACTAAGATTCATGAGATTTTAAAACTCTTGATTTATAAGATTTTACCAAAAAGAAGGATGTTTTGTGGGCGAAAAAGGTGTGAATGAAAGAAATTATCTGCTTATTACTAATTGATAATTAGTTGTTTATATTATTTTCTTTATGATCTGTTACTTAATCTAAATTCTAATTTCCTCAATTTCAGTAGGGTATTTTATCTGTTCTTTATAGGCCTTAATATTTGAATGATTACGATATTTATTGAATAATGTTTTGATTACTATTGAGTTGAAAATAAGTGCAAGAATTGCTATAAAAATACTGACAATAATGTTTCCTTTGAGATCCTTAATTAAATTACTTGCATTATCAATATCCCAATCTGAAAAAAATAATGCTAAAAGGATTGTCATAATGACTACTATCAGTGATAGACTAAATTCAATCCAAGACTTCATTCGCCATCTTTTAATTTCCTTTTTTTCATGTTCTTTTCTTTTAAACTTGCGAATTAAATTTTCGTTATCAATTTTCAGCCTTCTTATTTCACCTTCTTGACCATCAAATTTTAATCTTTCTTCTTTGATTCTTTCTGTTTCTTTTTGAAGTTCTGAAACAATATTCTCAATTTGTTGTATCCTTATATTTTCTAATTCATTTTGTTTTTCTGCTTCAACCTCTAATCTTTTAACAAAATTTTCCTTGTCTTTTTTGGCTAATTCATTTAATTTATCAATATCAGATATTTGCTTATTGGCAATTCTGGTTGCAATCCTTATTACTTGTTCATCACTCAATGAGTCTTTTGCATATTTTTGAATATTATCATCCAATTCTTTTATGATAGCATTTTTAGGGAGAGATTCATTTAGAGTACTTGAAATTAATGCAGGCAAGCCCACATTAATAATTTCTTCACCGTTCATTTTTTTTCCAATATTAGGGTTGCTTAACCATAGAATATTTAATAAAATATCAACTTTAATAATTTCTGGTTGATATCCATTTTGGAAAACCTTTTCACACTGTGAGAAATCATCAAATTCTGTGTTGATAGCATTATTTACGAACCAACAATTGACTTTTTCAAAAGCTTTGAATTTCTTATTTTTCCTTTTTTCCTTTACATAATGTATAGCAGTTGCGTCATGCAGGGCAGATTTTTGGCTATTTCTAAATTTTTTTAAACTCTCATACTCTTTGCTGAACTTTGCTATGTTTACATATTTTGTTGTATCTGGTATTATAAATATTCCATGATTTGAAATTAGTTCTCTTTCCAAATAATCTGCAATTCTTTCAAGATCGGTTTTTGTTAACCCTCTTCTTTCGCAGGCATTATATATGTCTTCAGGATTGATCTTTTTCGTTAAAAATGAGTCATTAAAGTGTTCGGCCTTTCTTAATATTAGCCTTTGAGATTCTTCGATTGTATCACTTAAAATTGATATTTTATATCCATTGTGTTTAGCTATTTCAACTAATTTTAAACAAGAGTCAGTAGATTCAGGAGTATTTAAGTCAATTAAACTAATTACAAAATTTGTATCAAGTAGTAATTCAACATTTGCGTTCGTTGGATTTGTTGAAAATTCTATATAAGTTGAGAGAATTGAGCCTAAATACAATTCTTTGATAATGTTATAAATCTTCGGAATTCTCTTAAAAAAACTTACAAATTGAGCTTCGATAGAAAAGTCTCCATTCTTTGTATAAGGTTCACCCTTGTTCAAATATCTGGAAATTGCGGTTTTATTCTTTTCTAAAAAGAGAAAAATTGAGATGTATTCATTTTTTGCAATATTATAAGTTTTACAAAATTCCTGAAACAACTTTTCTACCTCATAAATAAGTTGTCTTTTTTCCTCGATTAATGATTCAAATTCATTAAACACGTAGTTCTTTATAGAGAATGCACCATCTGCATATAAGACAAAATTTTTCTCAGATTTTGTATTTATTTCATTTGAAATATGAATAAGAATATTTTTTAAAACTGGCGTTGGAATATCAATCGAGTAGATTGTTTTTATCATGTTTTGAATTTCAGAAATATTTCTTCCACTAAAAACACTGTTTGAATTCATAACTGCAATAGCCCTTTTTGCTAATGGAATAAATATATTAACTAAACCTTCTACAAGTGTGCCTGTATTATTAATATGCGCTAGTAGACTGTATGTAACCAACCTATTCTTGTCCATAATTGAAATTCGTTTACTTTCAAATACAAAAATAACATTCAAACTTTATAAAAACAAGCACTTTTTTTAACAAAAATAGTTGATAATCAGTGTATTGTGTTGATTTCTGGAGAGTTACAAAACATGTCAACTATTTATTAACAATTACCTGATAATGTGATGTTTATAGAACCTTGAAATTAACTTTTGATTTATCACTTATTGGAATAAGTTTATCTCATAAAATAATCCATCCAAAAATCAAATTTGCATAATTCAAAAAAGTTGTTTTATATTTGCAGCACTTTACTCTTGGACAAAACTATTGTTAACCTCAAAAAAAGAGTAGAACTATGCTAGAATTTAACTTACATATCAAATCAACGGTTGGGAAAGCTTAAAAACTTAGTTACACTTATCCATTAAGTGTATGCCAATAGACTTTGAGTTTTATTTTGCAAGTTTACGAAACAAAATAATTACGAAAAGCAAATCGGTATAAAGCTTAAAACACAGATGTGTCTCAATCCAATCGGTTGGGATTTTTTATTTCCAATTTACCGAAGTCATCTACTGATCTCATTTACTTGAAGTCGCAGGACTTGTATCTGCTGTTCATTTATTAACAAGAACTTAGTTTGCTAGAACTTAGAACTTTGTAAGATTTTCAATTCTAGGTTCTAAGTTCCAATTTCTAATTTCTTGTTCAAACATTCAAAAGTTGAAATGGGAACAATGTGTCCTTATCCCTTGAGTAAAGCAAAAAAGAATCAAGAAAAAAATGGGAAAATCGAAATTAAAAGGTAAAGATTTAAGAAAAATAGGGTATCAGTCGGATACCGCCAAGAGTATTGCAATTGATTTATTTTCAAAACATTATAAACATTTAAGTAAAGATGAAAAACTGGAAATATTACAAAAAATAAAGGAGCAACCCGAAGACTATGCAGGGCATGAAATACTGGCTAAACTGGCGCATCAGTTTATGGAAGTGGTCAAGAGTAAAGAATATACTTCGTATAAACTGACTGAAGAACCAAAGCCATTCAGGGTTTTTGGAAAAAAGTTTATTGACCAGAATACCATTCATCAAATGGAAATGGCCATGCGGTTGCCAGTTGCTAAAAATGGCGCTTTAATGCCCGATGCTCATGTAGGTTACGGATTGCCCATTGGTGGTGTATTAGCCACTGAAAATGAATTGATTCCGTATGGTGTGGGTTTGGATATTGGCTGCCGGATGAGCCTTAGTATTTATGAAGTTCCGCCTAATTTTCTGAAAAAGTACGCTTATCAGTTAAAAATGGCATTAAAAGAACATACGCACTTTGGAATCAAAACCAGGCAGGCTGCATCCGTTGAGCACCATGTGCTGGACAGATCCGAATTTAAAGAAACGGAACTGCTCAGACAACTGCAAGGCAAGGCAGCAATGCAAATTGGAAGCTCCGGATCTGGTAATCATTTTGTTGAATTTGGGGAGCTTATCTTTCATGACAATAATACTTTACAAATTCAACCGGGCAACTATTTGGGTATTTTATCACATTCAGGTTCGAGAGGTTTTGGAGCCACTGTGGCACAGTATTATACCAGGCTGGCAATGGATTTATGCCGCTTACCAAAAGGTACACAAAACCTGGCATGGCTAAGCCTGGATAGTGCTGAGGGTCAGGAATACTGGCGGGCAATGAATTTAGCCGGGGATTACGCAAAAGCTTGTCATGATGTGATACACAGCAAGTTGGCAAAAGTTTTAAAGTTAAAGCCCGTTTTGACCATCGAAAACCATCACAATTTTGCATGGAAAGAGCTTCAGGCAGATGGCAGAGAGCTGATTGTACACCGAAAAGGTGCAACGCCTGCAAAGGCCGGTGAATTGGGAATTATACCAGGGTCAATGACAGCGCCGGGTTACATTGTGAGTGGTTTGGGAAACGCTGATAGTCTGAATTCTGCGTCGCATGGGGCAGGGCGGAGGCTTTCCAGGAAAAAGGCTCGAGAGTCGATAACCGGAAGTGCGTTAAAAACCATGCTAAAGGCCGAAGGAGTTACCTTGATAGGTGGTGGCCTGGATGAAGCGCCAATTGCCTACAAGAATATCGATGAAGTGATTAAATATCAGAGTGATATGGTAAAAGTTGAAGGAGTATTTAAACCTAAGATTGTGAGGATGGATAAGCCATAATTAGAATTTAATAATTCGTGCCCTTCGACTTCGCTCAGGGTACGAATTACTGGACCCTGAGCGTAGTCGAAGGGACCTGATAAAAAAATAAAAAAATGAAACGAAAAATAATACAAATAACAGCCGGTCGGGGCCCTGCAGAGTGCCATTGGGTAGTTGCACAGGTGTTGAAGGTATTCATTAAGGAATTAGTGATGGAAGGCATTGACTATGTTGTAATACAGAAAGTACAGGGTGTTCAGAACAGAACACTTAGCTCTGTAATCCTTGAAATTGTTGGAGACGAATTAGAAAGATTTCTTGAACCATGGTTGGGCACAATTCAATGGATTGGACAGAGCCCATTTAGAAAGTTTCACAAACGCAAAAACTGGTTTGTGGGCATGGCTGAGTTTGTTGGCCAAAACACTGTGCTATGGAACGAAAATGAGATCCGGTTCGAGACATTTCGATCCAGTGGTGCTGGTGGCCAACATGTCAACAAAGTGGAGAGCGCAGTCAGGGCCATTCATGTGCCGACAGGAAAAACAGTTGTGGCAAGGGATTCCAGGTCGCAACATCAAAATAAAAAGTTGGCCATGCTGCGTTTAAAAGCAGTCATCGAAAACTATCAACTGATTGACTTTGAAGACGACAAACAGGATAAATGGCTGGAACACTGCCAGTTGGAGAGAGGGAACCCTGTGAGGGTTTATGAAGGCAGGAACTTTAAATTAAGAAAGTAATTAATTAGTTAGTTTCTGGTCACTAGTAACTAGAATCCAGAAACCAGTAACAAGAAAAGTTATGGGAATTTCATTAGCAGACCAATACTATTTAAAAGCATTGGATAACTACAACTACGATATAGCCGAGGTGATAGAAAATTTAAACTATGCTTTGAGCTACAACAGTAGCCATGCCGATGCAAATTGTTTAATGGGAAGGGTATACAGTGAATTAATTTACAATGCCGATTTAGCCATTCAGTATTTTGAGCAAGCTTTATCGTACGACTTGACTAATATTGAGGTAATTAGGTGTTATACCCGCTTATTAATTATACATGGTGAGTATGCAAAAGCCAAAAAGATGGTTGATTATGGGTATGCTGTAAAAGGTGTAAGCAAAGCCATGTTAATGCATTACGAAGCTTTAATTGCAGAACACCAAAAGAACTACATTGAAGCTAAAAAAATATTAAAAAAGCTTTAAATGAGGTGTTTAGTGAATCAGAATCTAATTTCTTAAAGTCCGAAATTTTAAGAGTAAAGGAAAAAATCAAACGGACAAAGGAGAAAAAGAACTCTGATAAAGGCAAGAAGAAAAAGAAGAAGAAAACTGAAAAGAAGGACAACAAAAAGAAAAGTAGACTAAAGAGAGTTTTTGGAAGTTTTTTTGGATTCTTAACAAGGAGGAAGTGAGGTTTTTAAGTTGCTGAAAACCAACAATAAACAGCATCTTTTTCATTTTGCTAAAGTTGCCCTGAAGGGGCAAAATAGTTGTAGCCCGGTGCGCAGCGCCGGGTATAAAATTAATAGTAACAACGCGGGCGTATAGATGCTTAATAGAAAAAGATGCTGTTTTCCCGCGGAATGGAAAAGGTGAAAAATGAATGAATTAAACGCTGTTAGGTTTGCCCGAAAATAATTGATGTGAATAAGATCGATCATTTATTTATTAGGAAGCCTGGCAGGTTTAATACTTCAAATCCAATGTCGTTTAGTTAACAAATTGGTTCGTCATTACCAGGAGGAACGACGAAGTAATCCCTTTATAAAGATTGCTTCATTTACGTTCGCAATGACGCTCCATTACAATACAGTCTTAACTAAACAATATTGATCTAAAATCAATAATTTAACATTTTCAATTTTAAATTATGAGTTTATCAAAAAAATATAACAGAACTTATCATTTTCCGTTTTCACCAGGCACCACCAGTGACGATCGGATAAATCATGATTACTGGTCTGATATTCAGGGAATTAAAGGCCTGGTAATCACCGAAAAATTAGATGGCGAAAATACTTGCTTAAACCAGTTTGGGGTGTTTGCAAGATCGCATGCAGCACCTACAATTCATCCCTGGGCTGGGTATTTAAAAGAAAGATGGGAAATGATTAAGAAGGATTTGGGCGAATTGGAGATTTTTGGCGAAAATTTATACGCCATTCATTCGGTTGTGTACCCAAAAATTGAGCAACATTTTTATGTTTTTGCTGTTCGTGAAGGCAATAAATGGCTTTCGTGGGAAGAGGTTAAATTCTACGCAGGACTTTTGGATTTTTCTGTAGTTCCTGAAATTAAGATACTTACACAACCTTACGATGAAACTTTCTTGAAGTCTGAAATTTTAGGGATTGTTCAGAAAGAAAGTAAATTTGGTTCCATTGACACGCAAAGTAATGTAAACTGTACAATGGAAGGCGTGGTGTGCAGAACTATTGAAGGTTTCGATGTAGATGATTTTAAGCGCAAAGTGTTTAAATACGTGCGAAAAGGTCATGTAAAAACGAATAAACATTGGAGCCGAAACTGGAAACGGGCAAAACTGATTTGGGAAGGCCTGTAGAGACACACGGCTTGTAGAGACACCCGGCCGTGTGTCTGTACAGGCCGTGTGTCTCTACATAATGTACAATTATTAATTTTGATATCATGTGGAAATTACACAATACATACAATTGGAAAGACCTGGAGAACGATTTCAACTGGGTAGCAGACATGCAACACGTTCAGCAAGATCCCACGTATCATGCCGAAGGGAATGTAGCTATTCATACACAAATGGTAATAGATGAACTACGGCAATTATATGAATTTAAGGAACTTGACGAACAGAATCAGCATATTTTACTGACTGCTGCATTGATGCATGACATTGAAAAGCGTTCAACAACAAAAACCGAAGTTGATGGTAGAATTACTTCTGCCTTTCATGCTAAAAAAGGAGAAAATTCGGTTAGAGAAATACTTTACAAGCATATTGCAACCCCTTTTGAAATAAGGGAAACTGTTGCTAAACTGGTTCGTTATCATGGAAAGCCGCTATGGTTGCCCTTGGACAAAAAGCCGGAGAAACAAATTATTAAGCTTTCGCTCGAAATAAATACTCAACTTTTAGCCATTTTGGCTACCGCTGATGTTTTGGGCAGAATTGGTTCCGGAATTGATGAAAAGCTGGCTGCTATTGACATGTTTAAGGAATATTGTATAGAGTTGGATTGTTGGGGCAAACCCAGACATTTTGAGAGCGAACTTGCTAAATATCAATACTTTGCAAATGCTATTGAAGTAGGTTATGTTCCTTACGATAAGGGAAGTTTTGAAGTAGTACTATTATCAGCACTTCCTGGCAGTGGCAAAGATTACTATGTAAGCGAAAACCATGTTGATTTGCCAGTGATTTCGTTAGATGATTTCAGGCGAAAATACAAAGCTTCGCCAACTGATCAGAAAATGACAGGGCGAATTGTGCAGGAAGCAAAAGAAATTGCCAGAAAATACTTGCGGGTGAAACAACCGTTTGTGTGGAATGCAACAAATTTAAGCGGCAGTTTACGCAGGGCATTAATTGAATTATTTGCCAGCTATGGGGCAAGGGTAAAGATTGTTTACATTGAAGTGCCCTACAAAAAACTGGTACAACAAAATATGAACAGGGAAAAACCAATTCCTCAGAATGTTTTGGATAAAATGGTTGCAAGATGGGAGGTTCCCCAACAGTGGGAAGCACATAGTGTTGAATATCTGATATAGAAGCCTTTACTAGGGATTGTTCGTGGTTTAGTTGCTTTGTAGTTTTATTGATACTAAATCCCAAAGGGATTAAACTATAAATAGCCCCGTACGAAGTGCGGGGTAAAAATAGGTTCGAAAACCAGAAAGAACCTTGATTAGAGGTTTAAAATAATTGTCTAAATTTCAATTCAATCACCTTGGTGCAAATATAAATCACGTTTATTTTGCCAGATATTAGTGCTAATTTTGTTCATAGTTCTAAGAAAATTATAAAAACTATGAGAATTCATAAACTAATTTTTGCAACAACATTGTTTTCTTTAATTGCTTTTGCAGGTTACAGTCAAAAGCCTAAGGTTGAATACCCAGAAGAAAAAACAGCACTTTACCTGGCAGTTGAAAAAGGAAATGTAACAGAAGTCAGTCGCTTACTTAAGACCGGGAACGACCCAAATGAATCGTTTTATTTCAACCCATTGAAAGAAGCAATAACTACTGAAAATTTGGCCATTACAAAATTGTTGGTTGAGCACGGAGCAACAATGTACCAAGCTTTAAACACGGCTGCAGGTACAGGAAACAAAGAAATAGTAGCTTACCTGATTGACCAAAACTTAAAAATTGGTACTTCATTAGTGGATGCTTGCGAATCGAAAAACATGGAGGTTGTTAAGCTGCTTGTTAAAGCTGGGGCAGATGTAAATTTAGAACAAAAACGGCGCAAGGGCTTCCTTAATCTTCGAAAATATTATGTGAGCCCAATAGAGATTGCAATTGTGCAAAATAATAAGCCTTTGTGTCAATATTTGATTGAAAAAGGGGTTTCATTTTTAACTGCTTTTGAAAAAGCGCTTGAAAACGACAAAAATACATTGGCTATTTCTTTGGCAAATAATCGCACTCAATCCGATTATAATGCCGCAATGCTTAAAGCCTTTGAATACAGTGAATTAGAAGTCGTAAAACATTGTGTTAATCAGGGAGCAGACAAAAATATTACTGATGAACAAGGGAAAACTGTTTTTTTGAAAGCTGTGGAAAGTGGTGATCTTGAAGTAACTAATTATTGTATTGATGAATTAGGCGCAAGTTATGCCACTGTTTTGTCAACAGGTGAAAACGCCTTGCATTTAGCAGCTAAAACCGATAATATTCAGCTTATTGACTATTTGCTTGGTTTAGGGCTCGATAAAGAAGCTAAAAACCTGATGGGCGAAACACCTTTGTATTTTTCGTTGAAAAGCAGAACATCAAAAGCTTTCTTTCACTTGGTTAAAAATGAGGCCGATATAACCCAAAAAACGAAGATAAATTCGAACTTGCTAATTGAAGCTGCTAAAAACCAGCACTTGGATATTGTAGAATTTTTATTGGACAAAGGGGTGCCGGTTAATGAAAAAAATGAATTGAATGAAACGGCTATTCAATTTGTTGTAGCAGATTTACTTAGGAATGTTAATTTGCTTCATAATTTTATTGAAAAAGGTGCTGATGTGAATTCGCAAACAGAAAACGGAAAAACTTTGCTCTATTATGCCGTCGAAAAAGGTAAGTTAGAGGTTATTTCCTATTTGTTGGATAAAGGGGCCGACATAAACTTATTGGATAAGAATGGTCAAAGACCCAAATTTTCATCGGCCACCGTTGTGAAATTTATTATTGAAAAAGGCGCTGATATTAATGCAAAGGACAACCGGAGCGACACTTATCTGTGTGATGCTTTAAAGCAGAACGATTTGGAACTTGCTCTTTTTCTGATAAATAAGGGAATTGATATTGAGCAAAACTGTTATTTTAGAGAATCGGTACTGATAAAAGCTATTGAGGATAAAAACCTTGAATTTGTAAAGGTTTTAGTGCAAAATAATGCAAATGTAAATGCTACCAACAGGTATGGTAAAACGATGCTTGAAATTGCTCAAAAATCAGAAAATCAAGCCATTGTTGATTTTCTAAAAGCAAATGGTGCGATGACAAAAGAAGAAAAGAATGCCAGCCTTATTAAAAAAACAGCAACCAGCCAGGAGCTAAAGGATGCCATCAAAACAATTAATTTAGCAAAAATATCTGAGCTACTGGAGGTTGAAGGGCTTGTAATATCAGACAAAGAATTAAAACAAATTGCCGAACTTTCTGCGGCACAGGGAAATCTTGAAGTTTTGGATAAAATGATGGCAGAATTTAATTTAGAAATTAATAAACCTGTTAATGTAAACAACCAGTCGTTATTAATTATTGCCGTAATTAACGATAAAATAAATGTAGTTAACTATTTATTAGATCGCAAGGTGAATTTACAACACAAAGATTATTTTAATAAAATAGCTATTGATTATGCTAAAAATGGGGAGCTGAAAAAAATGTTGAAAAATTAAGCTGTTGATTATCAATACTTTGTTTTTCGACCCAATTTCGATTGTATTTCGTTTAAATTACGTGATAATTTTGTGATTTTTCCATACTATTTTTGATTTTGAAGAAATGCTTCGCACAATTCTTCATTTTATTTGTTGTATAAATAATTGAATAGGTATGAGAAAATTAGTTTTTATAATTGTACTAATATTTGGCATGCTTGCTTGCAATGCCAGTGAAAAACCACAAGAAGAAAAGGTTATGGATAATAAACCAACTGAAATAGCAATATTTGGCGCAGGTTGTTTTTGGTGCGTTGAGGCCGTTTTTGAAGATATAAAAGGCGTTTACAAAGTAGAATCGGGGTATACAGGCGGGAAAATTAAAAACCCAACCTACAAAGAAGTTTGTACTGGAATGACCGGGCATGCTGAAGTGGCAAAAATCACTTATAACCCCAACGAGGTATCGTTTGAGTTTCTGCTTTCAGTATTTTTTAAAACACATGATCCAACTACGTTGAACTATCAGGGTAATGATCATGGTACACAATACCGTTCGGCCATTTTTTATACCAACGAAGCGCAAAAAATTGCTGCTGAAAAAATTATCAAGCAATTAAATGATGAAAAGGCTTATCCAAAGCCTATTGTTACAGAAGTAACCAAGTTTGATGTTTTTTATGTGGCCGAAAATTATCATCAAAACTACTTTAAAACCAATCCTAACCAGAGTTATTGCCAGTATGTTATTCAGCCTAAGGTAGATAAGTTTAAAAAAGTATTTAAGGAGTACCTGAAAAAGTAGGATTTTATATCTGATAGGCTGGGATTTGCACAGCAAATGTCGTTAAGTTAAGCATTTCCGACTTCGGCTTCGCTCAGTCTCCGTGCGCACCCTGAGTGGAGTCGAAGGGTTTGTCAAAAAATTGAGAATAGTATTTTCACTAACTTAACGACATTATCTGCACCTGAGTGATGGATTTTGTCGTGAGTAAGGAGTTAACAACCAGGCACTTACAGTAAGAAGTTAATCCCAAACCTGGCCCACTGATAATAACCTTTTGCCTTTGGTTTATTGTATTCTTTCGAGTTCATTGTTAACTTCCAGAAAACGGTAGCTTTCATGGTGCGGAAACCAATAAATACTTCACCTAAAAACAAGTGCCTAACAACTTCATCTGGTTCAAGCCGATAAACATCTTTAGGAGCTAGCGGATCATCATCATCAGGGAAGGTTTCAAAAATACCAATCCCTT
Organism: Bacteroidales bacterium; assembly: GCA_050291445.1. Classification (GTDB taxonomy): domain Bacteria; phylum Bacteroidota; class Bacteroidia; order Bacteroidales; family NBLH01; genus NBLH01. Next base: position 15,251 of record JBNKJW010000209.1, read on the forward strand.
CGAGCATTGAATTATGGATTACATAACGGTATTTTGCATTTATGCTTACTACAAATCTTATTTTTTTCGATTTAGGTAACTTTATATCCTCGTTTCCACTACGGTCTTTAAAACTCAGGTTTGAAAAGCCAATGCCTCCACCCAAAGAAGTTTGCTCGTTTCCTATATGTCCTTCGAGTGATAACGGGATATTTAAGCCCTTGTTTTTCATTCGGTTAAGATTAAAAATATCCCCTGTTCCTGAATACAGCATAAAGTCTAAATAATGATCGATATTCCACGCAAATCGACCACCTTTGGCTATCTGACTATCCCATCCATAGGGTTTTAACGATGAAACAAATTGATCGCGGTGGATGACCGATTGAATCAGGTTTCCAACATCTCCACCTATAACGCCGACTTTAAACTCGCTACGCATTCTTATATGCCCGCCTGAATGGATACGATATTTGGAACGCCCAATGTAAGTGAACGAAGCAAAAGGACGGTCATTAACATCGAAGCTGGTTGGTGTTTTAAATATGCTGGTGTCGCGAATAAAAGGGGTGTAGGCTTTAAACCCAATAAAAATACCCTGATAGGATAATATTTTTTCTTTGTTTGCAAAGCGGAGCAAGCGCATTTTTAAAAAATCGGTAGTAATTTCCAGTCGGCCTCCACCAGTATAATTCATGTCTTTATTAGTAAAAGCGAACAAATCATTATCGATGGATATATACACTCCTTTTATCAACTGGCTGCTTGTATTGATATATTTATACTGGCAGTAATTGTATTCTAAAATATGCTCCATGTGCGCTTCAACAATCTTTAGATTTCTTTTTAATCCTCCAAGATAAGCCTCTTTTGGGTGTCGGGTACTTCCCGAAATATTTTCCTCAATTGTCAGCACTTTTGTATTGAGCATATTGTACAATTCGAAGATAGTTTCATACGTTCGCACATTTTCTAAATAAAAAATAAGTGTATCAGGTAGGATAGTTGTATTTTCCAGTTCAAGAAGTGTGTAAAGCTTTAGTTTTAGCGAATCTAGCCTGTTGTATGAAAATTCTGTGTGCTTGCTTATGGTATTAATAATACTTTTACTCAGGGTTTTTATGTCAATGTGCTTGGCTCTGTGGATGTTTTTATCAAGGTTTGAAATAATTTCTGTTTTTAATTTGGAAGTATCTTGTGCAAAAGCAGTAGATATTGCACAAAAACAAATTATTAGTAAAATTATTGATTTTCTCATGGTTGGTTTTAATTAGTTTAAATGGAATTAATTTTGGATTATTTGGGTATGTTTTTAAAACCCCAACCTTTTATCCCCCTTTTTCTCACTTTTAAGTGTATATAGTGCTTTATCGAAGTCTTTTTGTTCGATTTGCAGGTCTTGAAAGTCTTCCTCTGCTTCGTTTTTTATTAATTTTTTAACATTTCGGCCTCTTCGCAGGGTATTGTAAGCTGCCTCATTTACCACAAAAGCAATTTCGGCACCCGAAAGCCCAAGCAGCTTTTTACTGAATTCATCAAAATCAAAAGTGCCTTCAATCGGCATATTTTTGGTTTTTATCCGAAGGATAATTTTGCACCCTTCAAGGTCAGGGTTTGGAACATGAATTTTGTAATCGAAACGACCAGAACGCAAAATGGCTGCATCAAGCAATTCAATTCTGTTGGTGGAAGCCAAAACAACCACATTTTTGTTTTCTTTTACACCATCAAACAAGGTAAGCAACTGATTAACTAATTGTGCTGCATTTCTACCGGATTCTGATGAAGAACGTTTGCTGGCAATGGCATCAATTTCATCAAAAAAAATGATAGAGGGAGCGTATTTATTGGCTTCTTCAAATAAATTGCGAAGGTTTTTTTCCGATTCTCCTTGCCATTTACTTAATATTTCTGGGCCATTTACCAAAATAAAATGAGCCTTAATCTCATTAGCTATTGCCTTGGCTATCATTGTTTTACCTGTGCCTGGAGGGCCGTGCAGAACAATTCCTTTATGGGGCTGTATACCTAAATGTTGAAATAATTCTGGTTGAACAATCGGTAGTTCTATTACCTCGCGAATTTTTGCAATAATCTGGTCAATGCCGCCAATATCTTCAAACTTAACATCCGGGATGAACCTTGTTTGCTGTTTATCTTTATTAAAATTTTTCTCGGTTTTTAGTAAAGAACCCGGTTTTCCTGTTATAGGCAATGGGTTGCTAATTTGCTCATCATCTTCATCATCTATCAGTTCTTCTTCTAAAGGAATTATTCCAATAGGTTTTTCCACAATTTCATCGTTTTCAAAATCCCTGATTGATTCCACTTCCCACGAGGGGTTGGAGTATAAGTCAATTTCATCCGGAAGGTTCTCAATTTTATCTTTTACCTTAACCATGGAAAAAAATGGGCACAATTGCAGGCGTTTTTCATATATTTCGGCCCAAACAATACCTTGAATCTTTCTTTTATCCGTAACCCAGGTATCAATGCCTTTAAAATTGCCAAATTTATACCAGTAATCTTCGTCATTGTTCAAGTCGAGATCTTGCATTAAATGCAACTTTACTTTTTGCAAATGTTTGCACGACCACCCTTCAAGGTAGTCGGTGTATTGACAATAAGTATTCGTATGTGTAAAACCTTTTGCGCAGTTGATTACTAACTTTAGTTGAGTAGCCAATGATTTAAACGGAACGATTTTTCTTTTACCCAAATAAAACTCTGAAGATTCCCATCGTTTAATGATTTTTTGAAGTTCCCAAAAGTACTTTTCTTTTTTCAGAAACTCATCCGGATACATTTCAATTCGGCAGGTTTTAGGCTCGTTGGTTAGGGTAACCCTTCTAAAATTTTGGGCAATTCCAACAGCTTTTTTAAAGTACTTTGAGGGAGAAGGCCCAAACCTTAAAACAATTAGATTATCCATAGTATTTTCTAAATCTTTTGAAACAAAAATAGTTAAACAAAAGTTCAATGCAAGTTATTTACGGCAATTTTACTCAAGTATTTTATCAGATAAATAGGCTGTTTCATCGAAAAATATAGCCATTTAGTAAAACACAAATTGGTGCAAACAATATAACTACCTATTATTGCATTTCAATTCACAACTCCCTACACTTTGTGTTTTATAATTATTAAAATTAATTAAGATTTGGTTGCTACAGCACAACAAACCTTGGTAAACAGTAATGTTATGTTTAGCCTGGTAAAAATACTAAAAGTTACTTTCTTTCTTTTTATCTCATTTCAAGCATATTCGCAAGATCTTGGACAAGAAATTGATGAATTAATCAATAGTGAAAACTATGGTGAAGCTATTAAAGTTGGTGGAAATCATTTGAAAGACATCGGTAATGATCCTGAACTTAACTTTAAGATTGGGTATTGTTATATGAATACAGTTTTGAAAAAGAAACAGGCAATTCCCTATTTCCTTAAATCAACGAAACATCTCAAAAACCCAAAATCAGAAATATCTATTCTTACTAATTTCTATCTTGGGCAGGCTTACCATAAAAACTATGAGTTTGAAAAAGCACTTGAGGTATTTACTCAGTTAAAGGAAAGTGTTTCGAATAAAAATATGCTTAAAAACATTGACAAAGAAATTGAGCAATGTGAGGTTGGAATTGAATTGAAAAAAAATCCTGTAAAAATGCAGGTTGCAAACTTAGGAAAAACAATCAATACCTGTTATTCAGAACACAGTCCGGTGATATCGGCTGATGAATCCGTATTGATTTTTACTTCTAGAAGAAAGCCGGACAGCAATATTGAAATGAAACCCGATGGCCAATATGATGAAGATATTTATTTATCAAGGTTTGACGGTGCAAAATGGGGAAACCCTGTAAGTATTAGTGAAAATATTAATACTAGGGCACACGAAGCTTCAATTGGGATTTCAGCAGACGGACAAGAATTATTCATTTATAGCGAAACTGATGGGGGAACCATTTTATCAAGTAAATTAATTGGAGCGGTATGGAGCAAGCCTTCTAAGTTGGGAAATGGAATCAATACCCGTTGGCGTGAGACCCATGCCTCTGTATCTGCTGATGGAAATTATCTGTATTTTACAAGCGATCGCCCAGGAGGGTATGGTGGACTTGATATTTATGTTTCAAAAAAGGGGGAAAATGGTGATTGGGGAAAACCTGAAAATTTGGGTCCTGTAATTAATACCTCAGATGATGAAGAAAGTCCATTTATCCATTTTGATGGCACAACTTTATATTTTAGTTCAAAAGGTCATCCTACTATGGGAGGTTATGATATTTTCTATAGTAAAAAACTTAAAACAGGTAATTGGACAAACCCGGAAAATATGGGCTATCCGGTAAACACTACCGAAAACGATGCCTTTTTTGTCACCAATCCCAATGGAAAAAGAGCTTATTATGCTTCGTATAAAGAGAATGGATTAGGACGGACAGACATTTATACGGTAGAATTGCCAGAATTGGAAGATAAGAACGTTGTTGTTGTTAATGGCGAAATAACTATTTGTGAAGAGTACCGAGAAATGGTTGACATAGAGGTTATTGATGAAGATACAAGGGAGCTGCTTGGTACTTATCATCCTAATTCTAAATCTGGTGAATTTCTTTTTGTATTAAAAAAGGGCAAGAAATATGAAATTATATTTAAGGTTGATGGTCAAACAGCCTACACGGAAAATTTTGATATAGCTATTAATGATACCTACAAATTGATTAGCTTCTCTGTTAACATAAGCCAAATGCTTCCATGCAGTGGAGAAATTGTAGATGCTGAAACGGAAACCAAAATAATTGAAGAACCCCATACCAATGAGGTCTCTGATGATTTTGTTGCAACACGCTCCTTAGTTGCAGTAAAAAAGGAAGACAATACCAGCAAAACTTTTGTTGAAAACATAATGTATAGGAAAAATAGTGCGGAGTATACTTATTTTAAATACAACCTGAATCGACTGGCAGGGTATTTAAAGAAACATAGAGATTGTAAAATTGAAATTGTTGGATATGCTGATACTCAGGGAACTGAGACTTATAATCTAAAACTTTCGTGGAGCAGGGCAAAGCATATTTATTGGTATTTGCTGAAAAAAGGAGTTTATAAAAGTCAGCTTTCTTATAGAGGTGATGGCGAAAAGAATCAAATTACTGTAAATAAATATCAAAATGGACGTTATGTTGAACGTTCTTTGGTATACAACAGGAGGGTTGAGTTTATTATTGTTAATGATGATAATAATGGTTTGATAATCAACCGTTTTGAAATTCCTGAAATTTATCAAACGGAAGAAAAGATCAATAGCAACCAATATTTAGAGTATAAAGGTAAGTACACCATTCAATTGGGTGCCTATCAGTTGCCAGCAAGTCCTGATCGCTACAATAAGCTGAAAGGTATAAAGGTTTATTTTACAGGTAAATATTATTTATATTCCTACGGTACCTTTGAATCAGAAAAAGAAGCACAAAATAAACTTGAAGAAGTTAGGGAATTGGGGTACAAAACAGCTTATGTAAGAGAAATTTCAGAGTATTTCCCTTCCACCAAATAAAGGAAGTCGGCTGCCAGGTGTATAATCATTCTAAATTTCAGTATATTTGGGGTATATATTAATACCAACAAACCAAATATTATGAAACAACCAACTTTTTATTTAATTCTTGTAGTTCTACCTGTTGTTCTGGTCCAATGCAATTCATCTACAGCAAGTGATGAAGAAGAAATAGGAATAGATACGATTGGCCTAATTGAAGGTTTACAAAATATAACCAATGATGGTACAAAGTTGGATAATGATACCAATGAAATTATTTTGTTTGCCAATATGGATCGTTTTATCAGATCAAAAGAAAACAAAAGTGTATTGAGGGGGATAAATGATGTTTTGATGGATGCCATTTTAATAAAATATATCCAGAATAAGCATCTTGATCCAAACAGAAGTAGTGAAGAGGCAACAGACTCAATATCAGTTAATTTAATTAAAAATGAGTTTAGTTTTGTACGGAAATCATTGAGCAAGCTTACCATGTATGATGTTTTGTTACAAAGGGACAAAAATATAGAGGATTCATATAAAAAAGTAAAAGTATACGACAGGTATTTTGTAAAAGGAAATTTCAAAATTACCGAGGTTAAACTAGATATCGCAACCATTGAAATTACAGGCAAAATTCAACAAGCCGATCCCATCACTTATTATTATTATGGAGAAGAAATGTTGGCGCAGGATAATAATTTTAAAGATCAAGTTGAGGTTGATTTAATGGAAGCATTCAACGACCTTGGAAGGATGAAAAAATTAACCCATAAAGACCTTCAAGTGATTAATAGTAAGCGACTTAGTTTTGTTCGTAACCAGTTTTTTGCCCGCAAAGGTTATATTTTTAAAACCGACAAGATGAAAAACTATTTCGGCAATAAAGAATGGTACACACCCAAGTACGAAGATGTAAGTGACTCACTATCAGAAATTGAGAAGTACAACATTGAGTTAATTAAACAACTTGAAGAATAAATAAAGTGCTTAAACCTTCTGTTTATCAGCCGCTTACATTAATTCTGCTTTTTTTTATCAGTTTCATAATCAGGCTAATAGCTTTGTACCAGACCAATTTCGCAAATGGCTGGGATGGCTATTATTACATCATGCAGATGTACACATTTATTGAAAATGGGGTTATGCGGGCGCCTGATTATTCAATTATTTATTCCTTTTACATTGGGCTCTATTACCTGTTGGGCGAGTACATACTTGCCTATAAAGTTGGAAGTGCAATAATTGCAGCCACTTTTACATTAACACTCTATTTTTTTAGCTTTTATTTGCTTACTTATAAACAAACAAATGAAAAGCAAAGGTTAAAAGCTTATCATATCTCGTTAACCATTGCCGCTTTTAGCCTTTTTAGCCCAACCTTGACCTATTTTACGGCCCAATTTCCTAAAAACCTGCTTGGCCTGCTATTTTTATTGTGGTTTGTGTATTTTTTTAATAAGAAAAGCGTATTCTGCCTTGTGTTGTTTTTTGCGCTATCTTTTTTCACCCACCGGGTGAGTGCCTTGCTTGCCCTTTTGATACTTTTATATGGTTTGCTTAAAGAAAAACATGCCTGGGTTCTGCTTGGGGCTATATCTATTGGAGTAGTGGGAGCAGTGCTACTACCCGGAATAATTCACTTTGCTGATTTAGCAAGATTTAAGCAGGTTTTTGAACTTAATTTTCCTTTACTAGAGCTAATTAACTATTTTGGAACTGACAGAATATCAACCTTTTGGCTGATGGAACTAACTGTACTGTTTGTTGTGTTTATTTCTTTAGTTATATTGTTGACTTATAGGTATTTAACAGGTATTGAGTTAAGTAGAGTTTACATTCAGCTGTTTTTACTTTTAATTATCCTTAGCTTGCCAATTTTTACATTTAAAAATGCAGGTTTGGGTTTTCGTTTATATTTAAGTTTCAATGTATTTGCACTATTACTATTAACAAAAGTTCTGATCAGATTACCTAAAAAGTTATTAGTATTGCTATGCCTCCTATTGACGGGTTTCAGCTTTTTTAGTTATCAATCTTATAACCCCAAAACACTTGATCCACCTTATGATGATTATTTTCATACAGTTGAAGCATTGAAGAAGCAAGACTTAAAAAATAAGCACTTGATTATTGCACATCAGGGGCTAGCTCAACTCATTATTATCTATACAGATGCTAACGCAACAAATTGGCGGCCTTTAGATACAAGCAAACTTAAAATAACTTACAGAATAGCTGCAAATATCCCTTACTATTACTTCAATAAATATTTAAATAGTAATGAGTTAAAAGAAGTTCATCACCTTTATAAAAGTTATTGCCTGATGCCAGATCTCATTTGGCAGCAGTTTAGCGAAAATGTATATAAATCGGATAACAACGGCTTAAAAGCAAAGCTTACAGAATGGTACAATCCTTCCAAATCGAAGCCCCAATTTATGTTAAAAGGGCGGAAAAAAGAATATATTCACTAATTTAGAGAACTTAGAACCAGAAACTAAGGATAGAATCAATCTAATTTCTAATGTTAAATTTCCAATTTCTAAATTGATGCCAAAATACCAAAATAAATGTCCGCAACACAACGAACTTGACCTTTACCAGGGTTGTTCGTTTAATTGTATATACTGTATTTCGCATGATAAAAGTGTGCAACCTCCTCTATTACCAATTAATAAAATACGTGGATTAATTGATAATCAGAATAATGGCAGGCCCTATTACCTGTCACCATGGACCGATGCTTACCAGCATGCCGAAGAAGAAAAGCAATATACCAGGGGAATTATTGAAGCACTTTCTGCTAAAAACCTGCCTTTTTTTGTGATAACAAAATCTACTTTAGTTAAAAGGGATATCCGGTTTTTCCAGAATAAACAAAATGCTTTTATTGCCATCTCACTTAATACTTTGAATGTTGATATTACAAAACTATTTGAACCAGGAGCTCCATCAGCCTCAGAGCGGAAGTTGTTAATTAAAGAACTTGTGGCAGACAAATCTGTTAAGGTAGTTGTGAAAATTGACCCGATAATTCCTGGAGTGACTGATGGTGAGCTACTTACGGAACTCTTGGAGTGGTTGTCGATGGTGAAACCTACAGCAGTAACAGCAGAGACCTTAAGGCTATCGAATAAAATTATTCAGGAATTGAATATTCACTTAGATAAAAGCCTTATTGATAGTATTTTGCAACATTATCCTAAAGTATATCATCAACCTGTTCACCCTGATTTAACATACCGAATGAAAGTGCTTAGCAAGGTGGCAGAACGAATGAAAAGGGCAGGAGTGAAGGCTTCATTTTGCCAGGTATCCTTACCCGAAAAAATTACTGAATTTGATTGCAGAGGGGGTTACAACTATGATTACTAAACTATACCTGATGCCTACCCAAAAGTGCAACTGCAGCTGCACTTATTGCTATATCCCTCACACTGAAAGAGATAAAAGTTGTGAGTATACCTTTTTAGAGAACACCGTAAAGCAATTTATTGCAGAATTAACGGAAAATGAAGAGTTAGACTGTCACCCGGAAATAAGATTTATTGGAGGTGAGCCTTATTTAGCGTTTGAATCAATGGTTAAATTGACCAACTTATTCTTAAGTAGTATAAAAAACAGCAAAGTTATTATCAATTCTAATGGAACTTTAATTGCCGATAACTTTAGTAAGTGGCTAAATATAAGTAGATTATATGATGTAGTGCATATTCTGTCACTGGATGGTACCGAAGAAATACATAATACCCGCCGTAAACTTAAAAACAAAAAGAATGCCTTTAAAAAAACTGTTGAAGCCATCAAATTATTGAAAGCCAACAATTTGCCAGTGTATTTAAACATGGTGCTTGATGAGTATACAATAGCTGGATTAGGTAACTTTATGCACTATTTACGTAATGATTTAAATATCAATGAATTGTCTGTGTCTTTATTGTTTCAACCTGGCAAAAAAACTGATGAATTAGCTAAGTTTCAGTTACTTAAATGGGTGTACAAATTAGCTGCTGAAAATGAGCTACTTATAGGAGGCCATCATCGGTTGTTATTGGGTGCCAAAATACCTGAATTTATGTGTAGGGCAGGGGAGCAGACCCTTCTTTTGTCAGGTGACCAGAAAATATACGCCTGTCAACGTTTTGTTGGCCGCGAGGAGGCCGAAATATTTAGTAGTAGCTCAAAATTTGCTGACATAAATTGTAGTTCGTGTGTTGAAAGGAGCTGTTATTCAACGGAAAACCAACTCTTAGGCAGAAAACTATTCAACTTATACAAAAATGAATATCCGAAATATTTAAAAGTAAACGAGTTTGATAAGATACTTTTTGGGGTTATATAGTAGTGGCACCAGGAGCACAAAGTTAGTTTTGGATTGTTCAATTTACTTTGAGATACTTTGTGCCAAACTTCGTGTAACTTTGTGATACAAATGGAAAAAGCCAGAGAATTATTCCAAAATAAGAAAGTCTTGATAATGGGCTTGGGAACAAAGGGCGGGGGAGTTGCTTCTGCTAAATTTGCTTATAAACATGGTGCTTTTGTTACAATTACTGACCTACAAGAGGCTGAATATTTACATTTATCGTTAAAAGAGCTTTCAGGAATACCTGAAAAACTTGTTTTGGGAGAACATCGATTAGTCGATTTTGAAACACATGATATCATTATTAAGAACCCGGGAATAAAATACAGCAATAAATATCTACAGCATGCAATAGCGCATAATAAAGCAATAGAAACACCAATTAGTTTATTTTTAAAGTTTTATAACAGGCCATTTATAGGAATTACCGGAACCAAAGGGAAAAGCTATACAACTGCGCTGACAAGTCATTTGTTGTCCGCTATGGGTATAGAAAATATTGCAGCTGGGAACAATTGTGTTTCACCATTAGATTATATTGAAGAAAACCTTGAATTTGTGCTGGAATTATCCTCATGGCAACTACACGAAATAGGTATGCAAAATGCTTCGCCATCAATAGCTTGTTGGTTGAACTTTTTTCCGGATCATATGAATTATTATTCATCTGTAAATGAATATTTAAATGATAAAAGTCAAATTTTAAAATATCAATCTTTGGATGATTTTTGTGTTGTGCCATATGGGTATACAAAAATTACAGAGTTAATACGGTGCAATAATCGTATTTTTTATTCGTGCTCAGACTTATCGGAAAATAGCCTAAGTGATAATCAATCAGTATGTTACATTAGTAAAAACAGCCTATTTTTTAAAAACAGGCAAGAGTGTGTAGAAATTGTAAAAATTGAAGATATTGTGGAGAGTTTTGCGCAACATCAACTTGAGTTAGTCTTATCAAGTGTCTGTATTACAATTGCTTACAATGAAAAAAGAGGATGTGCTTTAACCAGCAATGTTGTTCATAAAATTAGAGATAGATTAATTACTTTTACAGACCTTGAGCATCGTTTTGAAACAATTTATAACGACAAAAACCTGCGAATTATTAATGATTCTGCGGCATCAACACCTGAATCCACAATCAAAGCAATTGAATCTGTTAATGATAAGATAATTTTGATAACTGGTGGTGGTGGTTTTAAAAATGTAAATTACTCAGAGCTTGCTCAAAAAATTGCTAAACAAAACATTCAAACAGTTTTATTTGCCAATGATAAACCCTCTGAGATTTTAATAAAAAATTTTAATCAACACAGGTACACAAATTATTCAATTGTAAAAGACTTAGAAGATTCTGTAAATAGTGCTTTTAATTGCGCTAACAATTCTAACAGCAAGTTTACAATTCTTTTTTCGCCAGCTTGTAGTGGTTCACCAAAGTATACAGATATGTTTGAAAGAGGGAATTTGTTTAAACAGTTAGTGGGATTATTTCTTAAAAAGCCTTATGTACGCTTTTAATGCTAATAATGATGCCTACAACTAAAAATAATTAGAACATTATCATCAACAGTGTAGACTAACCGATGCTCCCCATCAATCCTCCTTGACCAAAGGCCAGTTAGTTCGTGCTTTAACTGTTCGAGTTTACCAAGCCCCTCATAAGGGGTGCGCATCGTGTTTTTAATTAAATCATTGATCTTTTTTCGCATTTTTTTGTCAGTTTCCCATGACAAATAGTCTTTCCAGGCGTTCTCAGTGAACTTTAGTTCCATGTTTTACTCAATTAATTCGCCTCCGGCAAACTTTCCCTGTTTCGCTTGTTCAATGGACTCATATAGCCATTTAGCATTTTCTTTTGAACTTAAAAGGTGCATTGTTTCTTTCAATGAGTTGTATTCTTTCAAAGAAATCAAAACAGCTCCTTTGCCAGTGCCACGTTTAATAATAACGAGTTCATTGTCATTTTCTGCCGCATCAAGATATTTCTTGAGCCCAAGACGGAACTCAGAATAATTAGCTGCAATCATAACTGTACGATTTTAATTTACAATTTGCTTTCACATTTCATTATCATACATTCTTATAAGTCTATTTATCAGCAGTGTACGATATGATTACTTTTATAAGCACAAATATACGTACTTATTTAATAACATCATAGAGTTCTTTAAAATAAAATACGGTTGTTAACTTTTTTTAACCTAATAACCTATCTGTAATAAGTTAAATAGTCCATAGTAGGTACTTGACTTTTACTTCAAAAACATTATAATACATCCACACGTTATCAGCAAAACAAACACTGTTAAATTTGGGAGGATCAAAAACACTATTTATATTTGTGGGAGACTTGAATACACAATACTATACTTTCTATGCTTGTAAAAGCAATGAACACAAAGGAACTCGCGAGTTTATACGGAGTTTCACCAACAACATTTAGAAAATGGCTAAAACCAATAGAGCACAAAGTAGGACAGAGGATTGGTTATATTTGGTCACCCAAACAGGTAAGGATTATACATCACAACCTTTGTGGTGTGAATGGAACAACTAAAGCGGGAGAAGAATTTCAGCTTTGCAGTTAATTGCTACCATTTATGTATAAATGTAATCAAATGTGCGCAAATCTGACAAGCTGTCTTTTTTGTTAATGATTGAATGGATATTTTTGAATTGTCTAAACACCACGGTCATTAACACCATGTTTAATCAGTATTCAAGTTTTAGGAAAGGTTTCTTTTGTGTTTATGCTGTCTTAATCAAAGTAGAGTTATGCAAAAGGTAATAAATAAAACAAGATTAGCCGAATTGTACGGTTGGAACCTGCCATTTTTAAGAAAACAACTCTCAACAAACAAAAATTTACTTCAGGAATTGACAATTTTTAACGCCAAAACAAGTCAATAGACTTCTAAAATTATTATGTTAAATAGGATTGTAAGCAACGTGTAAATTTTCCCATTTTTCTAATTTGCAAACTACTGATATTATGCGTGTTACTATTTAACATAATATCAATACCTGTATAATATTCTTATTATCAATACTATAACAATCTATAATTTGTGACACGTGGATGAAAGTGTGGAAAAATTTCTGTAAATATCTAACAATCAGGTAATTGTATATTTGTCTTATAATTAATATTATGTTAAATAGAATTATCTTTAATATAGGCCGATTGCTCAGCCTACATTTTTATATTTTATAAACCACTCTTTGTTTCAGGTATTTGATCTAATTTTTCCAGAGCTTCTATCTCTTTATCATACTTCTGTAGTTTATGATAAATAGTCACAAGCGTTTGCAAAGTTGACCGATCTGTTTCGTTTGCTTTGTGTGCTTTTTCCATGTATGGTAATGCCAATTCAAACTGCGCCTTAGCTTTTGCAACTTCTGCATCAAATTTGGCATTACCAACTGATTTTTTATTTAATGGCAGCGTATCTGCATATTTTAAAATTCTTGCAGCTTCGTTGTAATGTAATGCACCTAAGTTGTACAATGCCTCAAAATAGCCAGGTTTTAAGTCAATAGCAGTTTTGTACGAATTAATGGCTTTCTTAAAATTAGCCGCTTTGTCTTCTGCTGTATATTTGTCGGTAGTATCTTTTACCATTGTATCATACAAAGTACCAATTGCATAGTGGAAAGTAGCGTTTTCAGGGTTATCCTTAACTGCCTGTGTCAATTTTTCCAAAGCTTTATCCGACTGTCCTGAGGTTAAATAGTAATTAATAAAACCAACTAAGATTTCTTTTGAGCCAGGATATTTATCAAAACCAGCCTGTAAGGTTTCTAATTCCTTTTTAGGTTGTTCCATTTGTTTGTAAAGCGATGCAAGTGCCTGGTATGGAGCAGCTTCCTGGTATCCTTTTGCTATACAAATATCAAAATATTTTTTGGCCGTTTCTTTATCGCCACCAGCTTGTGCAATTACTCCAACATAATAAGTTACAAGGCCAGTATTAAAAACAGTGTCGGCTTTTTCTTTTGGGTATTTATCAAGTTCTATTGCTTTTTTTAAGTCTGCAACAGCTTTTGCGTGTTTCTTTTCTCCAAAATATTTAACACCGCTGTTGGTGAACAAGCCACGCAACGTAGCAATATTAGTTTTGGTTGTTGATTTGTTTTTAAATTTCCCTTTTGTATCCAGCTCATCTGCTTTTTTATAAGCTTCGTATGCCCGGTTTAAAGCATCAGCAGCCAAGGGCTTGGTTTCATCCCAGCTGGCAAGTTTTCCACCTTCAAAATGAAGTGTTTTTCGCTCATAAATCCAATCTTCGCCTTTTTCGGTAGCATTAATGCTTTTTGGTTCACCTACCAATAGTTTTGCACCACTAATCCCTTCCTGTGGCATGCTAACATACAGGCCTTTGGTAGGAAATTGAGCCATGTCAAGGAAAAGGTTTCCTCTTTTTTCCCAGGTTGATGATTTTAATTTCTTTTTTTCATTTTGTATTTCATCATCGCTCTTTTCTTTTGCTTTTAATAAGCTTTCAGCAGTCTGGGTTGTTTGAGCACTCATCAGCGTGGCTCCAACAAAAACAGATACAAATAATAAAGCTATTCTTTTCATTTTAAGATTTTTTTAGTTGTTTTTTAATCAATATGCAAATGTAAATAAATTGACCAAATCACAAATATATTTTATAACATATCTGGTGCCTGGTTACAGGTTTCTGGCTGTATTATCCAAAATTAGTACTACCTAAAACTAGTCTTCGCTTTGCTCCAGCTCCTCTCCTTCTATCAGTTCTCCATCCCCATTTGTATCTTCACTTATAGGTACCTTTGCTACCGAAGCAATTGAATCCTTTCCTTTCAGGTTAATCAACCTCACTCCTTGTGTTGCTCTTCCTGAAATACGTATATCGCCAACTTTCAGCCTTATCGTTAATCCCGACTTGTTGATTATCATAATGTCATTTTCATCCGTAACATTTTTAAGAGCAACAAGATTTCCTGTTTTTGGAGTGATATTCAGGGTCTTAACTCCTTTACCACCTCTATTGGTAATACGATAATCATCAATTGAAGTTCTTTTTCCATACCCCTTTTCCGAAACTACCAACAAGGTCTCTTCGGCATCCTGAACCACAACCATACCAACTACTTCATCCTTTGTATCAATATTTATACCTCTTACCCCTGAAGCCGTTCTTCCCATTGGTCTTACAGTAGTTTCATTAAACCGGATGGCTTTGCCTGATCTTGCTGCAATTACTATTTCATCTTCGCCATTCGATAACCTGGCTTCAAGCAATGTATCTCCTTCGCGAATAGTAATGGCATTAATACCATTTTGCCTTGGGCGCGAATACTGAGTTAATGGCGTTTTTTTAACTACCCCATTTTTTGTGCACATTATTATGTTGTGCGAATTAATGTAATCTTCGTCCG
This sequence comes from Bacteroidales bacterium, assembly GCA_050291445.1. Taxonomy (GTDB): domain Bacteria; phylum Bacteroidota; class Bacteroidia; order Bacteroidales; family NBLH01; genus NBLH01. The sequence goes on from JBNKJW010000209.1 coordinate 30,556, forward strand.
TTATAGTTGTAACATTAACAAAAGCTTTTACTTTATCGTCTTGTTCAATGTTCAACAGGTTTTGGATAGCTCTTCCCTTTGATGTTTTATTTCCTTCGGGAATTTCATATACCTTCAGCCAAAAACATTTTCCTTTTTCGGTAAAAAACAGCATGGTGTTGTGCATTGATGCTACATACATGTGCTCTAAATAATCTGCATCTCTTGTTGAACCACCTTTTGCACCAGTTCCACCTCTGTGCTGGGTTTTATATTCAGTAAGCGGAGTCCTTTTAATATAGCCCAGGTTTGAAATTGTAATGGCCACATCTTCATCTGCATAAAAATCTTCAGGATTAAATTCTTCCGAAGAATACTCGATCTCTGTTCTTCTGCCATCTCCATATTTTTCACGAACTTCTTCAAGTTCTTCTTTTACAATGGCCATTCTAAGTGCTTTGTCAGCTAATATAGCTTTCAATTCACCAATCAATTTCATTAGTTCTTCGTAATCCTGCTTTAATTTGTCACGCTCAAGTCCAGTCAATTTCTGCAAACGCATATCTAAAATTGCCCTGGCCTGAATTTCGGAGAGTTCAAATCTTTTCATCAACCCTTCCCTTGCTTCTTCAGGAGTTTTTGAGCCTCTGATTAAAGCAATGACTTCATCAAGGTTATCAATAGCTATGATTAATCCTTCAAGGATATGTGCTTTTTTCTCAGCTTGTTCTAATTCATATTGCGTTCTGCGCTGAACAACTTCGTGCCTGTGTTCAATAAAAGTTTCAAGCATGTGCTTGATATTCAGCAATCTGGGCCTTCCTTTTACCAGGGCTATATTATTAATGCTGAAGGTTGATTGTAGTTGTGTGTACTTGAATAACTTATTTAAAACAATGTTGGCAATGGCATCTCTTTTTATATCAAAAACAATGCGCATTCCTGTACGGTCAGATTCATCGTTGGCATTGCTGATACCTTCTAGTTTTTTATCATTTACCAAATCGGCAACTTTTTGAATCAGCTCTGCTTTGTTTACAAGATAAGGTATTTCTGTAACAACAATTTTTTCACGACCATTACTATCAGTCTCAATGTCAACTTTTGAACGAATTACTACCCTGCCTTTTCCTGTATGGTAGGCATCTTTAACTCCCTGGTAACCATAAATAATTCCTCCTGTTGGAAAATCAGGAGCTTTAAGGTATTTCATTATTTCATCAATCTCAATCTCAGGGTTCTCAATAGCAGCAATTGTTGCATTAACTACTTCTGTTAAATTGTGCGGAGGAATATTGGTTGCCATACCCACCGCAATACCTGATGCTCCATTTACCAATAAGTTAGGTATTCTGGTTGGCAGTACTGTAGGCTCCTCAAGGGTATCATCAAAATTGAGCTGAAAATCTACTGTGTTTTTATCCAAATCGGCCAAGGTATCTTCGGCAATTTTTTGCAGTCGTGCTTCCGTATACCTCATGGCTGCTGGTGGGTCGCCATCTACAGAACCAAAGTTACCCTGTCCGTCTACCAAAGGGTACCTTAACGACCATTCCTGCGCCATCCTTACCATTGCATAATAAACAGAGCTGTCTCCATGTGGATGGTATTTACCTAGTACCTCTCCTACTATTCTGGCAGATTTTTTATAGGCCTTAGAGGCAGTTACACCTAGTTCGCGCATGCCAAACAATACCCTCCTGTGTACAGGTTTCATCCCATCCCTCACATCAGGTAAAGCACGTGAAACAATCACCGACATTGAATAATCAATGTAGGATGATTTCATTTCTTCTTCAATATCAACAATTTTAATTCTTTCTTGCTCTGACATTTCCTTCGTTTTCTGTATTTAATCTTAAATTAAATTACTGGTAATAAATTAGTTAACCTTAATGCCACCTAAATATTACCTAAGTTGTTTTGAATCCGCTAAAATACGCAATTATCGCCGATTTTCGAATTTTTCCTTGCTTGTTTATTAACAATTTCTGTTAAAAACATTGTTGCAGTACAATTTCCTTTATTTTTTATCTTTGAAATTTAGAAATTAGAATTTGGAACTTAGAAAATAGTTATTTGATTTGCTTTTGTTTGTTCTAATATACTAATTTCTAATACACTAATTTCTACTAAGATGGATGTAAAAATTGAACAAAGCTGGAAAAATATATTAGCTGATGAGTTTGAAAAAGATTATTTCAAAAATCTGACAGCGTTTGTCAAGTCTGAATATCAAAACCATACTATTTACCCACCGGGAAAACTAATTTTTAGCGCTTTCGATCATTGTACTTTTGATGATTTAAAAGTGGTGATTATTGGGCAGGATCCTTACCATGGAAATGGGCAGGCAAACGGCTTGTGCTTTTCGGTAAGTGATGGAATTAAAAAACCACCTTCGTTAGTCAACATTTTTAAAGAAATTAAAGATGATTTGGAAATACCGATTCCGGAAAGTGGAAATTTAGAACGTTGGGCAAAGCAGGGAATACTACTTTTAAATGCCACTTTGACAGTTCGTGCCAATCAGGCAGGCTCGCATCAAAAAAAAGGATGGGAAATTTTTACCGATGCCGTTATCAAAGCAATTTCAACAAAAAAGGAAGGAATTGTTTTCATTCTTTGGGGAGCATATGCTCAACGCAAAGGTGCTGTAATTGAGGCGGATAAGCATTGTATTTTACAATCTGCTCACCCCTCTCCTTTTTCTGCTTATAATGGCTTCTTTGGTAACAAACATTTTAGTAGAACCAACCAATATTTAGCTAAAACTGGTAAAACCCCAATTAAGTGGTAAGAAATTTGAACAATTCGGTTTTCTGCTAGTTATTTGATTATATCATAAAAATTATTGGTATTGGCTTTATTTAGCAAAACAAGTATTCCAATAACGAATTACGGTTAACCATCAAACGAATTGGCATATTTTTACTAATTTCGTATTTTTATAAAACAAAAAACAGGAAAAAGTTCCTAAAATATAAAAGAAAGGAATCATATGGATCCGAAATTTACAGAAAGAATTAAAAAAATCTTGAGCTACAGCAAAGAAGAAGCTATCAGGCTGGGCAACAGATATATTGGGACAGAACATATTTTTTTGGGTATCCTTCGTGAGGGTGAAGCAGATGTGTTGGACGAGCTAATAAAATTAGGAGTTGATTTACGTGAAGTGAAAGAAGCAATTGAGGAAAGGGTACAAATTGACGGCGCTGATTTGATTGACGATTCCTACGATGCCGGTTTGTTAAAAGAAACCGAAAGAGCACTGAAATTGACCCAGTTAGAAGCTATTTCATTTAAACAAAGTGTGCCAGATACTGAACATTTAGTCTTGGCTATTTTAAAAGACAACTCAAGTATTGTTACTCAGGTATTGAATGAGCGAGAAATTACTTACGAATTGCTTAAAGATAAGCTGATTGAATCGCCAAAAATGGAAATACCTGATGAAGATGAAGACACACGCGAAGAGGATGGTGGAAAAGAGCATAAAGGACAGGCTGGAAGGCCACAATCTGAAACTCCGGTATTAGATAATTTTGGGGTAGATTTGACCAAAGCAGCCGAAGAAGACCAGCTGGACCCAATTGTTGGAAGGGAAAGAGAAATTGAACGTTTGGTTCAAATTCTTAGCCGAAGAAAAAAGAACAATCCTGTGCTTATTGGAGAGCCTGGTGTTGGTAAATCTGCCATTGCCGAAGGTTTGGCCATTAGAATTATAAAAAGACAGGTTTCAAGGGTGTTGTTTGGTAAACGAATTGTTACGCTAGATTTGGCCTCGATTGTAGCAGGTACAAAGTACCGTGGGCAATTTGAGGAAAGAATGAAATCAATCCTTAACGAACTATCAAAAACCAGGGATGTTATACTTTTTATTGATGAAATACATACCATTGTAGGAGCTGGTGGTGCTAGCGGCTCGCTGGATGCATCAAACATGCTAAAACCTGCACTTGCAAGGGGCGAAATTCAGTGCATTGGTGCAACCACGCTGGATGAATACCGTCAGCATATTGAAAAAGATGGAGCGCTGGAAAGAAGGTTTCAGAAAATAATGGTAGATCCTACTTCGATGGAGGAAACCATTGAAATTCTGCACAACATAAAAGACAGGTACGAAGATCACCATAATGTAATTTATACAGATGACGCTATTGATGGTTGTGTGAAATTAACAACCCGCTACATTAGCGACAGGCACCTGCCCGACAAAGCAATTGACGCATTGGATGAATCCGGATCGAGGGTACACATCTCAAAAATAAAAATTCCTGAAAAAATTGAGCAAATTGAAAAGCAAATTGAGGATGTAAACCAGGAAAAGCTGGCCGCTGTTAAAAACCAGCAGTTCGAATTGGCAGCCTCGCACCGCGACAAGGAGCAAGAATTAATGAAATTGCTTGAAGATGAGAAAGTTAAGTGGGAAAAAGATTTGTCAAATAATCGCGAAACAGTAGACATTGATAATGTTGAAGAGGTAGTGGCCATGATGACTGGCGTTCCGGTTCAGCGAATTGCGCAGACAGAAGGGGCCCGCTTATTAAAAATGAAAGGCGAACTGGTAGGGAAAGTTGTTGGTCAGGACGATGCAGTGGCAAAAATTGTAAAAGCCATTCAACGAAACAGGGCTGGGTTGAAAGATCCACGTCGCCCCATTGGTTCATTTGTGTTTCTTGGACCAACGGGGGTTGGTAAAACGCAATTAGCCAAGATTTTATCTACTTATTTGTTTGATTCTGAAGATGCTCTTGTACGTGTTGATATGAGCGAATACATGGAGAAATTCTCAGTTTCGAGACTCGTAGGTGCACCTCCGGGATATGTTGGTTACGAAGAAGGTGGACAGTTAACTGAAAAAGTGCGTAGAAAACCTTATTCAGTTGTGTTGTTGGATGAGATTGAAAAAGCACACCCCGATGTATTTAACTTATTGTTGCATGTGCTTGACGAAGGCCAGTTAACAGATAGTTTGGGTAGAAAAGTAGACTTTAAAAACACCATTATTATAATGACTTCTAACATTGGTTCAAGACAAATTGAAGACTTTGGTCGTGGTGTTGGATTCTCTTCTAAATCGTTTGATGAAGAAAGAAACCGTGGTATTATTCAAAAAGCATTGAAAAAAGCCTTTGCACCAGAGTTTTTGAACCGTATTGATGATGTGATTGTGTTTAATTCACTAACACGTGAGCATATTCACGAAATTATTGATATTGAATTAGAAGGCCTGTACAAACGAGTAGATGAAATGGGTTATAAATTAACTATTTCAAAAGAAGCCAAAGACTTTATTTCTGATAAAGGATACGATAGCAAATTTGGAGCGCGACCTCTGAAACGTGCTATACAAAAGTATTTGGAGGACGAAATGGCAGAGGTTATTATTCAGGCAGAAATTGGTGAAGGCGATGAAATAAAAGTTAATTTTGACAAGGAAGAAGAAAAAATCAAAATTGATTTTGTGAAAGGAAAAGCCAAAAAGAAAAATACAAAAGAAGAAAAAAACAAAGAAGAGGAAAGTAAAGAATAGAAGATTAAAATTCTTTCCAAGTTTGAATTTCTCAAAAAAAGGTAGCCTGCATGGTTACCTTTTTTCATTCCATTACCTCTTTTGGCAATACTTCATACAGCTCCATATTTTCCGAAAACACCTTTTCTTCATCAGTTTCATCATAATATAGTTTTATATGAAAAACATTGTTTTGCATATCAAAAACAATATTGCAATTATTGTAACTTAGATCAGACTGTCCCCAAAAATGGAAAAATTTCCTGGTAATTTTATAAGGATCAACTGTCATAAAGCATTCTACTGCATCATTGTAAACTTTATTTCCAAGTAATTCATACAACCTTTCTTTTACTACCGGAATTTCAAAAATATCTTTCTCAAAAATATATTTTCCTTCAATTGTAGTTAATTCCTTATTAATTGCCTCCAAATTTGAATTTTCCTGGCTTTTACATGAGCTAATTGACAGCGCCAATAAAATAACAAAAAACAGCTGTTTCATTGTAAACTAGATTAAAATTGGTAATAAAAAGTTCAAAGATAAACAATTAACTAAAAAAGGTACCCCCTACCCTTTTTTCTATAAAGCACTCATATTTAAAATAATACAACATTCAACTTAAAATTAAGTTATACCTTTACATCGCTGATCAACTTAAACTCAATACAAGATGGTAGAACTTACAAAAGCTGAAGAAAAAATCATGAAAATTCTTTGGAGGATTGAAAAAGGGTTTATCAAGGATATCCAGGATGAATTTCCTGAACCAAAACCACCCTACAATTCAGTTTCGACCATTGTAAGGGTGCTTGTTAAAAAGAATATTGTCTCTTACACGCAATATGGTACCACCTACGAGTACTTTCCTTTAATTACAAAGAATGAGTACCGCAAAGGTCAGTTAAACCGTTTGGTGAAAGATTATTACAATAATTCTTTAAAGCAGGTGGTTAACTTTTTTTCGGAATCAAAGAACTTAGATATCAACGAAGTTGATGAAGTGATGAAAATGCTTGAAGATTTGAAGAAAAAAAGAACTTAGAACTTTGAAATTAGAGATTGATGTAGATTAAATAAGATTGAAATGATTGATATTTAAGAGATGTGGTTAATTCAATCTCTTGTCTATCTTTAATTAATCTTCTTTCAATCTTATTTCCAGAATAGTAATTAATATTTCTAAAAGTACCCAATTCCATTTATGGTTAAGCTGATAATATACCTCTTTGAATCAAGTTTTTGCCTTGCTATTTTATACCTGGTCTACCTATTGTTTTTCAGGAAAGAAACCTATTTTAATTTTAACAGGCTTTATTTGTTGGGTGCTATGTTTTTTGCTTTGCTCATCCCGGTTGTTCATATCAATATTTCAGTTAATAATTTGGATGATTTTGAATTGCCGGTGCATGGAATTGGCCAATTTAGAACATCGTACGAGAAAATGATTGCATGGCTGGATCCTGAGTTTGAAACTACTGATTATCAGAACTATAATTATGCTGATTTTGAAGAGAGTGATTTTAGGAATACAAATAATGAAAAGGTGGGCAATGAATTGAACCCTATTAATCTGGGGGTTGATAATTTGTCGGAAAACAAAAAAATGGCCAGTAAATGGAACCCATTGCATTTGATTTTATGGATTTACTTTATTGGTATCGCTTTTTTTGCTATTCGTTTGCTTTTTCTTTTCTTCTGGCTTTTCAAAACGATTAGAAACAACCTTGTGGTTGAAAAAAATGGGTTTAAAATTGTTCAGCTTAAAGGAGATGTTCCTCCTTTTTCGTTTTTACGCTACGTGTTTGTAAACCAGTCGGCTGTGTCGGCAGAAGATTTACAACAGATTCTCGCCCACGAAAAAGTGCATATCAATCAAAATCATTCGTTTGATTTACTACTTGCACACGGGCTAAGTGTGTTGCTTTGGTTCAACCCTTTTGCATGGCTACTGCAAAAAGCCATTAAAACAACGCACGAATACATAGCTGATCGAAAGGTTGTCGATCAGGGATTTGAATTAATTGATTACCAAAGCTTGCTATTGAGTCAGTTGATCAGCATCCGCTCAGTAGAGTTGGTTAATAATTTTAATTTAATATCCATTAAAAAACGTATAACAATGATGACAAAAAATAAATCAGGCTTAGCCTCAAAATTTAAAGCTATTGCTATTATTCCTTTTGCACTGGCCTTGTTCTTTGTGTTTACTGATATGACCATTAAAGGCCCCGGACGCCTGTTGGCCAATTATTACGATTGGGAACTACTTGATGAAGAGTATCAATTGGATGGATTGTGGAAAAGCAAACACATTGATTCAAATGAAGAATACCTGCTGTTTAAAGGCAATCAACTATCTGTTTTAGAAAAAGGTAATAGATTGAGGAAATATGAATATCAGTTCAAAAACAACCTGCTATTTATTAAATTTGGTATGGGCGAAGCTATACCCGTAAAGTATAAAAAAGCAGGCAACGAATTGACTATCTGGTGGAACCAACAGGTATTCACCACGTTTGTAAAAACCTCACAATCAAATACTTTGAGTGAAAAATTAAGCACATTACCCTTTCAGTTGTCGCTGCCTGAAATTTCGCAAACCCGTATAATGGAAAACAATAATTTATGCTTTGATGTGTATATTACCAAAGATAAAATACGCATTGGAGATAAAGAAGTCAGTAGTAAGGATATGCAAAGTCAGGTTAAAAAGCTGAAGGCAAATTTCAGGGCGCTCGACATTCCATTGGTTACTGCAAAATTGTTTATTGATAAAAATGCTACGATGAAATATGTAGATGCCTTGCATAAGGCATTACGAAACGAAGGTTTGTTTAAAGTTGCGTATGTAGGCAAAACTGACGAAAGTAGAGTGCCTGCTTTGCTGGCTTATGCAGCAGCTATTCCGCAGAAACTTCCGCCACTGGATGCCATAACTCTAAGTGATTTGGATCTTGAAAAAACAGAATTTAATCTAACCAGCTGGGATTTAAGCAACTCCAAAAGCACTGTTACTGGCCTGGAAAAAAATCTGACAAAGTTTATCCTTGATTCAAAAAAATACCTGATGGTATTGAACTATGATGAAAAAACTACTTATGGAAGATACATTGCCCATATTAATGCCATTTACAAAACAATTTTTGACTTACGTAACAAAAAAGCCATGCAATTGTATCAAATGGGCTATGAAGAATTATCAATAAAGCAACAAAATAGGATAAAAAAGGAATATCCGATTATGTTGACACAAAGGAATTTGAGTGATTTATAAATTAATGGAACTCAAATATTTCTGCTGTACTCAGCACAGGTAATGCCGATTTTCAAACGCAGACTATACTTATTTTTCTCTTAAAATCAACTAAACCCGAAAGGTTTTTGAAATCCTTTCGGGTTTTTAGCATAAATTTTTAACAGATTTTTATAATTTCATTGCTTAAAATCATTTTTAACCAAATAAAGTGTTATGAAAAAGTATAATCTTGTTTTAATTCTTGCATTCCTAATCTCAATATCTTGCTATAACCTAAAAGCACAAGGCTTTGTAAAAGGTGCACTTATTCAATACAAAGGCAAGGATGGAAAAATGACCCAGGGAAAATTTGTTGAATTTAAAAGCTACAATAAAGTTTTAAAAATTGATGATGCGATGAAAATTCGTTCCATTGAAGGAAAGGATGTGGATGTATTGTTTAAGGATTTTATTAAGTTGGATGGCGGCAAGGATGTGGGTAACAATACCTGCAACTATACCTTTACCCGACATGATAACAAATCGTTTACTGGAGGTATCAACTGCTATTATTTTAGTGTGATTATTGCCGACAAAGATGGCTTTGGTCAGGGAACTTTTAACTTACGGGATATTGTTCCGCTAAGTGTGGTTTCATCTTCTCCTGCAGGAGCAACAGGTTCAATTATTAATTGCCCGCATTGTGGTAAAATCATAAAAATTGAAGCACATAAGTAATAATGCAGGTGTATTTGTATATTGGTGTATTTGTATATTTTTGACATAAATACACCAATATTCCAATTTCAAATTTCTAAGTTCCAATTTCTAAGTTCAACACCTTGCCACATATAAAAGTTGCTGAAAAAACCTAATTTTAGTAACAACCAAAATTATAAAGAAATGAAAACAAAAATTAAGAACACTATAATTGTAGAACGTGTTAAACTACGGATTACACAACAAGAATTGGCCGATAAAATTCGTTGTCTGATTTTCTGATTTTAAGCATTTTGTCAATTGTATTTATAAATTGACACAAAAGTTTAAAAAAATTGAAACAATAACCTCTCTGACATTCTTCGAAAAAAATCCATTGGCTGAGCATGACCAATCAGTAAATGCTGCAAAAAAAATATTTTTATTCTCCTATGCCTTTGTGCAATGCCTCGCAGTTCCCGATTCTTAGTTCTTTTTTCTTTATAATTTTCGTGCCTCTAAAATTTTCAGTGAAAAATTTATAATTTTAATTCCCCTCCCTTATCTTTACCTTTTGTTTATTCACCCAGATTTATGCTTAATAAAGAATTTTTAACCTATTTAATCCAAAAATTAAAAACCGGCAACCGTGCCTCTATTCACCTGAATGCGCTACCTTCGAATTATGTTTCCAGGCTGGATGTAAGCCGTTTAAATATATTCCAAAACAGTGATGGAAAATGCGTATTTAAGGAAACTGACGAACACGAAGCACTTAGTGAAGAGTTTCTTTACACATTGCTTAATAAGGCCAGTTTTAGTTTTGATATTGATTGCTGGGATTTAAGCCTGCAAAACCATTCTGAGGAAAAAGAAAAGCAGCTAAAATACATTTCAAAAAGGCTGGATTCAATTTATTATCAAACAGTTGATAATTTTTCGGAGTATGGTTTAAAAACTTTTGGTTTTGGGTATCCGCTCATTATTAAGCGTGACCGAAAAGACAAAAGCAAAATTATTAAAGCCCCCTTGCTGATTTGGAAACTGGAGATTGAAAAATCAAGCAAAGCACCAAATACCTGGACAATAAAAAAAGAGGATGATTTTCCTATTGCAGTTAATGAAATACTTGTTTCACAGATATATAACGATGATAGCATTAAACTGGAAAGCATTCCACGAGAGTTCCTGGAAGACAATATTATTCAAAAAGAAGAACTGATTGAGTTGTGCAATACCATTTTAAACCAGATTAACCGAACAGATAATGCAAACGAAACATTTGCGCTTCAAAAATGTCCTACTGCCCAAAAGGTTGCAGATATAGCCCATTCAGAGGCTTACATCCAATGGTCGGGGGTGTTTGGGACCTATAAAAATCAAAAGCAAAGTCTGATTAAAGAACTGGAAAACCTGGCAGAAAATTTTGAGGGTTTTGAAGTTGGTGAGGCTCCTAAACTTGAGTTCGAATCAAAACTTTCGGGTGTTGATACGGATCCAAGCCAGGAACGGATTGTGAATAATTTTGCCGATTCGAACATGAAAATCATTCAGGGACCTCCGGGAACAGGAAAAAGCCAGACCATTTCGGCCATTATTACCAATGCGCTCGAAAACCAGAAAAAATGCCTGGTTATTTGTGAGAAAAAAACTGCGATTCAAGTGATTTACAATAATTTAAATGAGCTTGGACTGAGCAGTTTATGTGCTGTAATTGATGACATTAACAAAGACCGTCGGCAAATTATCCACTCTGCACGCAGTAAAATTGAGAATAACAAAGTTAGTCGTTTTTCGCCCCATATTTATAAGTTAAAACTTGAAAAATACGAGCAACTTAAAGCAAAAATTAACCAAAACATTGCCCGGCTCACCAAACCCTGCTTTGGCGATTACAATCATAAAGAATTGGTAGGGCTTTACCTGGACAACCTGATTGAGTATGATTATCAGCTACTTAGAATAGATATTAACCCTGGAGATTTTCAGTTTTCGTACGGCGAATACCATGAACTTCAGGAACTTGTTGATAAATCGTGCAAAATGTCGGATGAAGCAAAAGCACAAACATCTGGTTTACACATCATAAAAGATGAAGTTTTTTTAAGCGACACCACGGAAAAACTGAAATATGAAATCAAGGAACAGCTTAACCTGCTATTAGACAATATTTCACATCTTGAAAAAAGACTGGCGTTCCAGTTTGCGGATGTTGATGAAATATATGATTATTCAAAAATATTCTCTAACTTAAAGAGCAAAGCTACGGGCTTGTTTAGTAAAAAAATAAGTTCGGAATACGCGCAAAAAATAGAAGTTTGGAAAGCCTATATACAACTTAACTCTAATTATCAATACATCGATTTTTTAAAAGAAAAGCTTATCCACTATGATGATTTCCGCTCCTACCCTTTTATGCGAACATATATTGCGGAACTGAAAGAAAAAATTCAAAAGTGCATTGAAGATTACAACTATTTTTGGCAGTTCCAGAAATGGAAAAGGTATTTTAATGCTTTACAAGGGCATATTAAAAAGTTAGTTGCCGCCTTAGAAAGGCAAGAGCCAGAAAAAAGGATGTTTGCCTTCAATAGTTGGTACTTGAATGAAAAGTTAAAAAAACTTTATCATGAAGAAAGGCTGGAGAAAATTGAAGATGACCTTACGCAATTAATTGATATTCAACAGGAATTAAAGCAACAACAAAACAATAAAATTGTAAGTTATTGGAAACAACAGCAGAACAATTCCATTGAAAGGTATCAAAAAGAACATGGTAACATCAAACGACTATATAATTTTAGGCAGAACAAAGAATTTGGACGAAAAAATGCCCTTAGAAAAATAATAGCTGAAGATTTTGATCTATTTTCCGACCTTTTTCCTGTTATTTTAACCAACCCGGTAGCTTGCAGCTCGGTTTTACCTATGAAAAGTAACTTGTTTGATATTGTTATTTTTGATGAGGCGAGTCAGTTACGGATTGAAGACACCTATTCATCCTATCTTCGTGGGGCTTATAAAGTAATATCAGGCGACCGACACCAAATGCCGCCTTCGAGCTATTTTCAAAGCGGACAGTCGATTACCATTGAAGGTGAAGTTACCGAAGAAATTGAAGAAAGCGCCTTTATGGCCGAGAGTGAATCTTTACTTGAGTTTGCCGAGGAAAATACTATTCGTCAAACATACCTGGAGTTTCATTACCGCTCGCGCCACCCCTGGCTTATTGATTTTTCTAACGCTGCTTTCTACGGAAGCAGACTCATCCCAATGCCTGCAATAAAAGAATACCAACCTATTCATTTTAAGGTGGTTGAAGGGGTTTATTCCTTCGGAATAAACCTACCTGAAGCTGAAGCCGTTGTTGATATTTTGGCAAACAAAATAATGTTTACGAAAAATGGGGTGTTGCCTTCGGTTGGTGTGGCCACCACCAATATTGCCCAGCGGAACCTGGTTTGGGAAAGGATTGCTCAGCGACGGTTTGAAGATCCTGTATTTTCGAAAAAAATGGCCAGCCTGAACAACAATGGCTTTTTTGTCAAAAATTTAGAGAACATTCAGGGCGACGAGCGTGATATCATTATTATTTCTACCACCTTTGGACCCGATGAGGAGGGCACTTTCCGCCAAAACTTTGGCCCGCTTAACCAGGCCAATGGTTACCGCTTACTAAATGTGATAATCACACGGGCAAAATACCAGGTATACATTTGCAGCTCCATTCCTACCCCAATGTTTTCGAATTATAAAAAATTACTTGAAGAAAATGGCAACAACGGACGGGGCATATTTTATGCCTACTTAGCTTATACCCTGGCTATTGAACAGGGAAATGAAACAGAGCGAAAGAACATCCTGAATTATATTGCAAAGCATTGCAAAGAGAGTAGTTTGGGTACACAAAGCAAACATGTAACCGGACCATTTGAAAATGTACTAAAAAAACAATTAGGCACAACCATTGATATTCAGAGAATTAAGCCCATTTTTCAATTTGGCGGATTTTATTTGGATATGGTTGTTTTGGCAAATCATAGCAACCAAAGTAATATGGCCTTTGAGTGCAACGGTGGGAATGATTTAGTTGCTAAGGAGGCCTATTCGCACCTTCAGTATCGCCAAAAGCTGTTGCAAAACTATGGTTATAAGTATAAGCATTTATGGTCATTGGATTTTTGGAAAGAGCCTAAGAAATGTTTCTTAGAATTGTATAGAAGCACCAGGTGAATAATTAAAGTCATATAAATAGTAGGTCAACTAGTTATTAAGTAAATATTGCTATGTTTAACTTTGCAGTAGATTACTAAACTAAAAGCAATTTACTGATGAAACCTTTGTTATTTTTACTACTTTTTGTAGCTATACCCTGTTCTGCCTTTTCACAAAACATAAAAGGAACTGTAATTGATAAAAACACTCAACAACCAGTTTCAGAAGCTCATATTTATCTAAAAAAACATGATTTTGTTGGTATTTCTGATGAAAAAGGCGAATTTTTACTAGGTACTTCATCAAAAATCGACCTAAAAGATACGCTAATTGTCTCACATATTGCCTATCAAAAGCGAAAATTGACTTTTTTAGAATTAAAAGAGCTCAAATACACTATAATGTTGGAACCAAAGAAGAGAGAGCTGGTAGAAATTGGTATAAAAGCTGATAAAATAGTTAAAAAATCAATAAAGTACAATAAGTTAACCTCCTTAAAATCAAGACAATATGCTTTTGGTTCAACAAAGGTGGGAAACAAAATTTATATTATTGGTGGTGATGAATCTGCTTCGACCAATGGGCCAAAAAAGGGCCTTGATGAATCTTATTATGCAAGTTCAAATGCTGCTCATTTTGACTTTGAAGACCTGATTCGCGAAATAAACAGAGCAAGCATTAACTACAGTAACTATAATGGCGATTTACGAATTTATGATGTAAAAACAGGTCAGTGGAAGTTCATCGCTTCGCAATTTGAAAAAAGGGCTTATCACAATATCCATTTTTATAATGATAAAATTTACATATTAGGAGGCAAAAGAATAGCAAGAAATAGACGAAAAGAGTATTTATCTGATAAAATTGAAGTTTACAACACAAAAAACTATTCAGTAAAAGTTGATTACACCAATCCACACCAGGCAGTAAACTTTGCGTCAGTTCTTTATAAGGATAACATCATAGTATTAGGAGGTTCGGTTAAACTGCGCGAAAATGGGGCAATGGAATACACCAACAAGGTTCATTTGTACAACATTACTTCAGGATATTGGTACGAATTGGAAAATATGCCCCAGGAAAAGGAAGTAAACGGAATTTTGATCAATGACAAAATATACCTTGTTGGAGGCTATTATGAGAAAGTGCTTAATCATATAGAAACCTTTGACTTAAGTACCAGTAAATGGGAGGTTGAAGCTGAATTATTTACCGGGATGCTAAGACCAGCTTTGGCTTATCACAACCAAATATTGTATATTTTCGAAAACGGAAAACTATGTACTTACAACCTCATTACTAAACAGTTAAATGAGTATAAAATTAACTTGTATTTAAATTCATCAGCAATGTATTATTCTAATAATAAGCTAATAATATTTGGTGGATTTTTATTCGATGAGTATTCTGTGGCTCCATCAGCAAAAGTTTTCAGCATTAACCTTACCGAATTTATTGATACAAAAATTAATAAATCAAAAATCTTCTAATCTGGCTTTTTGCTAAAGAAAAAACTCCCCTTTGATTTTTGTGGTTGCACTGCCCCCAAAAAGCACCTGTAAACGATTTTCATTCTGAATAGTTTTAATTTTAACAATGTTAGGATTTTCAAAACTTGAATTTTGTTCAATGCTTACAGGTTCGCCATTCCAAAAACGTTGTTCTAACATATAGTAGCCTATGGCCGAATTGCCTGATCCGGTCGCAGGATCTTCGAGGTATCCAAAAGTTGGCGCAAATATCCTTGAACGTATAAAATTCTCATTATTAGCAACTTCAGTAGAAAATAAGGAAATGATATCAATTGAATTATCCAAACAAAATTGTTTCAATTCTGCTTCATTAGGTTGCAAATTTAACAGTGTTTCCAATTTTGTAATTGGCAAAACCAGTGTTTCCAGGCCGGCATTAACAATTTGAAAAGGGTATCTGATGTCAATGTCTTGCGCTGTAAGCTTCAACTGTTCAAATAGCTCCATTGGTGAAATAGGACAAGGTTTAATTTTAGGAAGCGGAGAACTGATGTAAACAGCATTTTCCTTTTTAATTGCATTGTAAACGGCTAAACGCCCTTTGTTTGTTTCAATGTAAACAACATCTCCCTTTAAAAGGTGCTCATTATCTTTAATTGTGTTGTACATTAAACCAATGGTAGCGTGACCACAAAAATCAACTTCTCTTTCTGCTGAAAAATACTTCAGTTTAAAGCTTTTTTCATCAAGTTTTGATAAATAAGCTACCTCGTTTACAAAGCCCTTCATCTGCTGGGCAATTATTAACATTTCAGATTCGCTTAATTCAGAAATATCCTCTAAAATTATACTCGCAGCCGGATTTCCACTTGATTGGAGACTTGCAAAAGCATCAAATTTACTGAAAACCAATGTTTTCATACTAATATAAGGTATTTGAAATTAAATAATTACTCTTTGTAAGTAGCGGGATCTAATGCAGATGGTTTCCAGTTTTTCAGAAATTCAAAGACCCTTTTTTTGCTGTAGCCTCTGCCTTGCTCCAAATAGACAGTATTTTGGGTATGAAGTCGTTTTCCGTTACCATCAAGTATCACCAAAACAGGGAATCCAAACCGTTGGGGATATTCAAGGTTTTTAAGTGTTTCGAGGTTTTTGTTTTCTTTGCTAAAGTTAATGTATTCAACTACATAGTCTTTTTTTAGTATTGAATCAATCTGACTTTCAGCAGCATAGAATTTGTGTAACATTATGCACCATCCACACCAGTTTCCGCCAATTTGCAGTAAAACATGTTTGTTTTCCTTTTTTGCAAGTGCTACTGCATTATCAATTTGTTGACTGGCATCAAGCTTTGGGTTGTATAATTTAACCTTAGTATCTTGCGAAAGGCTATAAATTACACTGCCATAGATAAATACAAAAAGCATTAATAGTTTGTATATTTTCATTTTAAAAAATGTTTTATATGAAGTGCAAAATTAACGAAAATTTTCAGTTATATTTGGCACCTTGTTCGGTAAAAATGAGCACTCCTAAGAATTTTAAATTAAACCCAATATACCTATGAAGATTTATTTTCATATCGTACTTTTCATTTTGTTTTTTCAAACCATTACACTACAAGCCCAAGATGTTGACAGTGTTAAAGCCCAGGTTACAAGTTATTTAAAGACACGTCCTAATAATAAGACACTGGATAATTCAGAAAAACTATATTTTCTACTTGATTCAGTTTATAATTCAGCAAACTTCCTTGATATAGGAAGGGTTTTTAATAATTACTTTGGAATAAAAGGCACCCCCTTTCTTTTGGAAGAAATTACAGAAGGCAAAATAGCTATCGGAGATTATACTTTTTCACCTGCTTTTCTTTTATACGATATTTTTTCCGATGAAGTGATTTGTAGGTTGAAAAGTGCTGATAGAGGAGTTATCCTTGTGGTTCAAAACAAATTGAAAGTTACGGATTTTTACCTTGCAACCCGGCATTTTATTAATTTGACGCAAGAACGTAATGATTTGAATGGCTACTATGAATTGATTTATAAAGGGGCTCAATTTTCGATGCTTATAAAATGGCAAAAAGGTGTTGACATTAGAACATCAGCAAATGAAGGTGATGAATTTTCGAAAGCACAAAGAAAGATTTATTTAGTTAACAAGCAAAATAGTTCAAGAATTAGAAGCAAAAAGGATTTCATTCGTTTTCTTTCTATTACAAAAGCAAACTTTAAAAAAAAATATCCTCATAAGTTTCCCCGATTATCCCATACTTCAATTGATGAATTAAAGAAGCTTGCCCTGGCTTTTAACTAAATAAAAAATTGTAATTACCCAAGAAATAATCAACTATAATGATACGATTAAGAAATAAAATTGCCCTGGCGTTGCTTTGTGTTTTTGCTCAACTTGTTCTATCTGCTCAGGTTAATGATGTGATTCTAAAATTCCCTGAAAAAAAAATTAGTTTATCGGATCTGATTGATCAAGTTGAAAAAGAAAAAAATATTCAGTTTTATTTTAAGAAAGAATGGATT
The DNA here is from genome assembly GCA_050291445.1 of Bacteroidales bacterium. GTDB lineage: Bacteria > Bacteroidota > Bacteroidia > Bacteroidales > NBLH01 > NBLH01. Next base: position 48,215 of record JBNKJW010000209.1, read on the forward strand.
GACTCTGTTACAATATTGATAGAACAGTCAGAAGGCAAGCTGGTTGATATTTTAACTAAGCAAATGCCAAAGTATGGGCTTCACTTTTACATTAAAGAGCCAAATAGAATTTATTTAAGTAAAGAACCTGTTAATCAAACCCTGGAACCGAATGCTATTTATTATACTGAGCAAAACTATGAACAAGATAGTGTTTTAGATGAGGACAAAGAAAACGTCATTTCATCCTTGTTGAATGAAGTGGTTATTGGAAAAAAGAACAATGGTTTGGGAAACAAAGCAAATATTTTTGGAGTGGTAAAAGATGCCGAAACCGGTGAGCCACTGCTTGGGGTAATGGTTTACATCGAAGAGCTAAAAACTGGTACTGTTACCGATATTAATGGAAATTATATGCTCAATTTAAAAAAAGGTGAGTATTTAATAAGTTTTAGGTCAGTTGGAAAAGAAATTGTTCAAAAAAAGGTGAAATTGCTTTCTAGCGGAAAACTAAATATTAACCTGGCTAAAAGTTTAACTGCACTTGATGAGATAGTTGTTAAAGAAGAAAGATTTAGCAATTTGCGTAGTACGCAAACCGGTTTTGAACAAATTTCGATGAAAAACATAAAAGAGCTGCCCCCGGTTGCAGGAGAACGTGATATTCTCAAAGCTAGTCTATTACTGCCTGGTGTTCAGACTATTGGTGAATCGGCTGCTGGTTATAATATTCGTGGAGGAGCGGCAGATGAAAACCTGTTTTTAATAAATAACGTACCGGTTTACAATACCTCACACATGTTTGGCTTTTTTTCAACATTTAACCCCAATGTGATACGTAATTTCAACCTTTTTAAAAGTAACATACCTGTTGAGTATGGCGGACGAATTTCATCGGTATTTGAAATACAAACTAAAAATGGGAATAATAAAAAGTTTTCGTTAAAAGGTGGAATAAGCCCTATTACTGCTCAATTTTCTGCCGAAGGGCCAATTGTTAAAGACAAAAGTTCATATATTCTGGGTGTTCGAGGTACCTACTCAAACTGGATACTAAAGCGAATTGAAAATCCTGATATAAGAAACAGTGATGTTTATTTTCATGATATAATTGCTAATGTTAGCCATTCGATTAATGACAACAATAACATTGGTGTATTTGCCTACTTTAGTAAAGATAACTTTAACCTGCCCACAGGATACGATTATAATTATGGCAATATTGGGGCATCGGTAAACTGGCAGCATTTTTTCGGAAAAAAACTCTACTCTAAACTTGCACTCATTTACAGTAATTATAATTTATCAGTAATAAACAGGGAACAACCCCTAAACGCTTATAAAGTAAAACACACCATTGATCATTATGAGCTGAATCATCGTTTTAACTACAATCTAAATCAAAGCCATGAACTGAAATTTGGCTATAGCTCAATATTGTACAAAGTAGGACCAGGTAAATATGATCCTGAAAATGCTAATTCTTCGTTTGAAAGTTTACATCTTGAAAATGAATCGGCCTTAGAAAGCGCAGTTTATTTAGGAGATAAATACGATATTAACACCAGACTTAGTGTTGAAGGCGGGGTACGCTATTCCTTCTATAATTACCTGGGGCCTAAAACCATTTTTAACTATGTCGATAATGAAAGACCTTCACCTTCTACATTGATTGATACCAGCTATTATGGTAATTTTAAACCAGTTAAAAACTATTCGGCATTAGATATTCGTTTTTCGCTTAGGTTTTTGATTAACACAAGCAGTTCTGTCAAGTTTAGTTATAACCGCATCACACAATATTTGTTTTTATTAACAAACACCATTGCCATTTCGCCAAGTGATAAATGGAAATTGAGCGACAATTACTCACCTCCATCAATGGGTCAGCAATATAACCTTGGGTTTTATAAAGATTTCATGAATTCTGGTATTGAAGCATCTGCCGAAATTTATTACAAAACCTCAACCAACCTTAAAGATTTTAAAAATGGTTCTGAGCCAGAAATGAACCAACATCTAGAACGCGATTTAATAACCGGTATTGGAAGAACATATGGGATTGAGCTTATGCTTAAAAAAAATTATGGGAAATTTAGTGGCTGGATAAATTACAGCTATTTAAAAAGTGAGGTGCAATTTAAAGGTTCTTCATTAGGAGAAACCATAAATAATGGAAGGTTTTTCCCATCAAATATTGATAAACCACACAATATTAACCTCACAACAAATTTAAAAACTGACAGGCGGCTAAGTTTTTCAGCCAATTTTACTTATAGTACAGGCAGACCTGGTACGTTTCTGGAAAGTAAAACATTTCTTGGTAATATCCCAATCCTAAACTATTCCGATAGAAATGCCAGAAGATTACCGGATTATTGGAGGGTTGATGTTGCTGTAAACCTTGAAGGGAACCTAATAAGAAAAAAACCAATTCATGCCTATTGGACTTTTTCAATCTACAATCTGACTGGACGAAAAAATGCTTATTCGGTTTATTTTACAAACGAAAACGGGAAAGTTACAGGTCATAAAATATCAATTTTTGCACGACCTGTTTTTACGCTTTCTTATAATTTTAAGTTAGGCAATTATGCAAGTAATTAAGTTTAGATGTTAATTGAAAAATATTGAAGTTAATGAAATTAAAAATTATAATCTTTTGTGCATTAGCTGTTTTAATAACAGCCTGTGTTTACGATTTTGAACCGGATAACAGTGATTTTGTGAACCGACTTGTGGTATACTCCTTAATTACCAACGAATTAAAACCTATTGAGGTTACTTTGTCAAGAACTGTGGAAATAAACTCCAACGAGGCCGTTAAGGAAACTAATGCTCAAGTAAGTGTTATTGATGATAATGGAAAAGTTATTCAATTAGCTGAAATCAGTGAGGGAGAATACTCTTCAATTGAAGCATTTCCGGCAAAGTTTGGTGAACAATATAAATTGCTTATTACGACATCAGATGGAAATGAATATGAATCTGATTTTCAGTCGCTTACTCGGCCTGAAGAAATTGCGGAAGTATCCTATGAATTTAAAGAAAAAGCTACAGCCGATAGTGATAATCCATTATGGGGCTGCCAGTTCTATGTAGATGTATCCACATCAGCCAACAACCAGACTTACTTTAGATATGAAATGGAGGAAACCTGGCAAATTTTTATGCCATTATCTGCAAATGCCTACTGGAACCCGACAGAGCAGGTGTTTGAGCCTGTATCATTTAGCTCTATATGTTGGAGATATGATTATGTGGATCAGTTTTTTGTAGCTAATACTAACGAATACAGATCAGGCGAAATCCTGCAAATGCCCTTAAACTATGTTACTGACGAAACAAGCAAGCTTATGGTTAAATATTGCCTAAATGTAAAACAATATGCAATGACTGAATCAACTTATGTTTATTGGAAATCGCTGGCAGATAACCTGGGTGATAACTCATTGTTTGCACAACATCCCTATCAAGTAATTGGAAACATTAAAAGTTTAAGTAATCCTGATGAAATTGTTCTGGGCATTTTCGAAGTTTCAGGGGTAAGCAACAAAAGAGTTTTTGTTTCCGGCTTTGCTGGAGCTAACCTGGGCATGAGCTACTGTGAATATAGGGAGCCAACATGGAATGATATAGAATATGGATATTATGCCTTTGAACAACTTGGACGGCCAACCTTAGCAGTAGCTCGAGAATGTGTTGATTGCGAAGCAACTGGGGCAACACCGGTAAGACCTGATTTCTGGGAATAAAATAGATAGATAAAATGTTTAGAGCCGACCAACCTATAAATATGAAAAATATACGAAAAAAGATGTATCAGATTTTGGTTTTTGTTCTTTTGCAATGTTGTACAATCAGCATAGTAGCACAAAATATCCACCTGCTATCAGAAAAGTATCATTTGCACACAGATAGAGACTATTATGTGGCAGGTGAGGATATTCAATTCAAAGCCTATTTTATGAATAAAAGGCAGCCAAATCAAAAACAAATAAGCACTGTTTTGTATTTAAATCTTGTTGATTCATCCGGAAATGCGGTGGAAGGCAAAAAGTTTGTTGTAGAAAATAATTTTGCATATGGAACTTTTAAAATTCCCGAAAATTGTACATCAGGGTTTTATAAGGTTTATGCTTATAGCAAATGGCAACGAAATTTTGGTGTTGAAAATTTTTCTCAAAAGAAGATATTTGTTCTAAATAGCAAAAATGGAATTAGTTATAAAAAAAATAAAGTAAGGAAAAATCCGGTCTTAAAGTTCTTCCCCGAAGGTGGTAGTTTATGCATCAACACAAAAAACAAAATTGTATTTTATGCTAAAGATAAATTCAATAAGGCTCTTGACATTGAAGGAGCTATTATTGATGGAAAAGGCAGAATTATTACTGCTGTTAAAACTTCTAAGAACAAAATTGGTGAATTTTTTCTTTCGCCAGAAAGTGGTACTTCGTACAAGCTAATTACCAAAATAGGTAATGATTCGCTTAGCTTTAATTTACCAAAACCTGAAGTAAAAGCACATTATTTTACTTTAGATAATACAAATGGAGCTGCTATAGTATTAAAATACACCGATTTGACAGGCAAAAGCGAAAATTTAGATTGTACTATTGAAATACAACACAATGGCCTAACATATCAGAAAAACAGGTTCATTTTTTCAAATAATCAAAATAGCTACCAACTACCTGGGCAACAACTCATAGAAGGGATAAACCATATTATTTGCAAGGACAGGGACAACAAAATTGTTTTTAGCCAATTCTTTAACATTCAACGGAATCAATTGATTAAATTTGACTTAAGCACAAATAAAACAACATACGATTGCAGAGAAAAAGTTGAGTTGGATATTGAACCAGTTTTAAGTTCGTCGCTTTCCGATTCTGTAAATCTTTCCGTTTCAGTTTCAAGACTAACTAACAAGGTTGAAAACGTGAATTTTACAGATTTTCGTCATCAGGATTTTATAACTGAATTTGAATCTGAATATAACAACACTGAAGAATTTAACCAGGATTTTAATAATTATTTACTCACAAAGACCAATTTATCACAAATTGATAATAACCAACTTTTTTTACCCGATTTGAAAGGGCACTATCTATCAGGAACGGTAAAAAGAAAAGATGGAAAACCTTTGATTAGAAGTGTTCAAATGTTTTTGACTGTGTTGGATTCATGTCAGACTCTAAGTATGTTTAATACTGATAAAAATGGCCAATTTATTTACGTGCCTGGCAATACAGGAAATAATGAGCTAATCCTTCAAATAAATGATGTTTCTTCTGAATATGAACTTCATCTTGATAACGAATTCATGGATAAGTTCCCGGGATTTTCCAATGATTTAAGCACTCTTGCTCCATCTACCAAAGATTATTTGAAAGAATTAATGTTTAATTATCAAATACAGAAACAGTTTAAAGAGGTTGCTGATAACCAGAAGCTTATAGACTCTACAGCTAGTTTTTTTTATGGCAAACCAGATTCAAGTTATCTTTTAGCTAAATATATTGATTTGCCAACACTTGAAGAAGTATTTAACAACATTATAATCAATGTGTTTGTTAAAAAGAGTAAACAAAAATTTGGCTTTAAGATTTATGACATTAATAATAAACAATTGGTTCTTCCCACTTTATTGCTTGCTGATGGGTTGCCTTTTGTTAATGCTGAGGCTTTTTTGAAAATACATCCTTCTAAAGTTGAACGGATTGATATTATTAGAACAAACTTCATGGTTGGATCAGCTTTTTTTGGCGGCATAGTAAATTTAATATCGAAAAAACATGATTTTTTAGGGGTAAAGCTCCCCAATTCATCTCAAATTATTGATTATAGTGCTCCTGCTGTAGGTCAGGATGCGAATTATGATATTAGCAACTATTCGAAACTTAAAAACCAACCCGATTTAAGGAATACCTTGTTTTGGAATCCCAACCTTTCAGTAGCAACAAATAATTCTTCGAAATTATCTTTTTTTACTTCCGATGAAGTCGGAAAATACATCATAAAGGTTAATGGCATTTCAGAAGATGGGCAATCAGGTTCAGGCTATTATGTGTTTGAAGTCAAATAACTTCGTATACCGAATAGTTATCATGTACCGGAAATTAAAATTTCCAAACATGCTAATCCTTTGGTCATTAGAGCGGTTGCTTCGTTCCCTAAGTTATACCAAAAGCTATTTATCTTGATAGTGGTTTGATCCTACAAAAATGTTTGAAAAAAGCCAGCCACACTAACTTGTAGTTTTATAGGCACTACTACATATATTAGCCACATAGGTTACTGTATCAAATATTTTCTTACTTTTACAATCTCAGTAGGCCGTTCTATCGCTGTTTCGATTAGTCGGAAGAGAGGAAAGTCCGGACAACACAGGGTACCATACTTCTTAACTGGAAGATCTTCGTGAGGGGATAGTAATGTAACAGAAAATAACCGCCCCGATTCGTCGGGGTAAGGGTGAAAAGGTGGGGTAAGAGCCCACCGGTGCTGTAGGCAACTATGGCAGCCGTACATCTTATGGGTTGAAAGATCAAATATACCGGCGCAGTAGGGTGTCCCGCCCGATGCCGGGGGGTAGATCGATTGAGCCTTGCAGCAATGCAGGGCCTGGATAAATGATAGAAACCCGCCATTTGGTGGTTACAGAATCCGGCTTACAGGCCTGCTGATTTTTTTAACACAGCTTTTAAAGCTGTGCTCCTTTTATTCGGATCTGTCTCAACAAGTGTGTAAGCGGAAAAAGTTATTCTGAAACATTTTTGCCAACAAAAGCAAAAAATGTTTCGGAAATAACTTTTTTTTGTAACTAAACATATTTAAGATGAAAAAAGACGATTTTTTGAAAGAAGATTTTTTAAAGCAGTTCAAATCAGGAGAAGAACTTAATGCTTTTTTAAAAGAAATCCAGAAACGGGGTATCGAGCAACTTTTGGAAGGTGAACTAGATGCCCATTTAGGTTATCCCAAACATCAAACCAGTGAAAACAAAAACAACAGGAACGGGCATACCTCCAAGACGATAAAAACAAGCTTTGGGGAATCTACCATACAAGTTCCCAGAGACAGGGACTCAAGTTATAGCCCCCAGGTTGTACCTAAAAGGAAAAGCACTATAGAAGGGGTCGAAAACTTAATCATCTCATTGTATGCCAAAGGAATGTCCACCAGTGACATTGAAGAACAGATAAAGGAGGTTTATAATTTTGATATATCCACCTCTAGCATATCACGTATTACCGACAGGATAACCAATGACATTGTAGCATGGCAAAATAGGCCACTAGACCCTGTTTACCTTATAGTTTGGATGGACGGTATTGTCTTTAAGGTCAGGGAAAACTCCAAGGTAATAAACAAAACTATCTATATTGCAGTAGGCCTGCGTAAAGATGGCTTAAAAGAAGTTTTAGGGCTTTGGTTGGGCAAAAACGAGACTTCTGCGTTTTGGATGACAGTCCTTACTGACATCAAAGCCCGTGGGGTTGAGGATATTTTGATTACCGCAACAGATAACCTGAACGGGTTCACCCAAACCATAAAAACAGTATTTCCCCAATCAACGACACAAATATGCGTTGTCCATCAAATCCGAAATGCATCCAGGTATGTCGTATGGAAAGACAAGAAGGAGTTTGCCCGTGATATGAAGGAAATATATACAGCCCCAACAAAAGACGCGGCTAAACTCGCACTAGATGATTTTGAGAAAAAATGGAACGACAAATATTCCTATGCGATAAAAAGTTGGCACCAAAACTGGGATGAACTCACCTCGTTTTTTGAATTCCCTTTAGAAATTAGAAAAATAATCTATACCACTAATTTGATAGAAAATTTAAATGGTAAAATACGAAAATATACAAAAAACAAACTTTCGTACCCAACTGATGAGGCTGTTCTCAAATCAGCTTATTTGGCTGTAAATGAGATAACTAAAAAATGGACGCAGCCAATAAGAAATTGGGGCATTATTATTAATCAATTTTTGATTATTTTTGAAGACAGGTTGAAATTGAATTAATCCACTTTTTCTGTTTACACATTTAATGGGATATTGTC
>JBNKJW010000210.1:0-5403 GCA_050291445.1 Bacteroidales bacterium
TTCTTCCTCAAAAGAGCAATCAGATATTGCGAAACAAATCCAATTGTCTATTTTGGAAAAATCATGGATTTGACAATAGTCTATATAAAAAACTTCGCGTCCAAAATGAGTTCCGATTTTTTCCATAATAAAATCTAACGCCGCTAATAAGCCGCGCAGCTTTTTGCGTCGGCTGAATTAGCTTTGTTAGCCCCTTTATTCAATGAACCCATTGCCAAATGCCAATGGTTGCAACATGACGGGCTCCTTATTTGGATCACTGATTACTACAGCCAACCCTTCAAGATGATCAAACATAGCGTGGCAAAGAACGGTAAATTGGGAAGGACCAGTCACATAATTGGATGAGAATGCTACTTCAGCCATTTTTCCTGCAATATTCCCCTTAAGCCTAAGATCATGACGTACTTCCCTCTTACCTATTTCATCATAAGAAGCGTCCCATAGCTCAACTTTACTTAGACCAAAAGAATCAAATTCCAAATCACCTCGAAACACAACCAGACTACCTTGCGTGATAAATTGCCAATCTTCTGGTGCGACAAGGCTCTTGGTGAATCCAGTTTCAGGTACGATCTTGATTAGGTCTGCAACCATATTCACTGGGGTATCAACGGTTTCCACTACAGATTTGCCGGATTTTGATCCTTTAACCGAAGATTTTAAGAATGAAAAGAAGCCACCCGTGACGTCACCCTCCAGTGACTCTGATTTTTCTGAGCTTTTTTTAGTTTGTAATCCGTTTGCATATTGAGCATAGATGCTTTTAATTCTTTCCTCGTGTAAATAAAGATAGCTTTGCATTACTCAATCACTTCCTTTAGAGGGCTAACGACCAAGCTCAGACGACCGAAAACCGCGCAGCGGTTTTTGGGTCGGCTGGAGCGCCTGGTTATGCGTTTTTTTGTTCATGTTTCTTTTGCCAAAAGGATATTTGATATTCATCGTAATCCTCTGGGTTCTCTGGTATGTGAAATTCTACTACACAAGGTTTGTTTGGGAATAAATGCGCAAGTCTTGCTTCATATATTTCTTTTAGCGCATTGCCAAGAATAAGTAATTTATCTGACGATATATCTTCACACCCTCGATATTGGAGATCTGCTATATGTAAATGATTTATTACCCATTCAACCGACAATGGGGTGCTACCATCTTGTGCTTCAAAGCCTCTTATGTGTTTTTCTGATTCTTCATCTATCGGTTCATTACTTTGGAATATGTAATCTTCGTATTCTACAAACTGTGGACAAAACACACTTGTGTAACCGACGGCTAATGAGAAATTACCTGCGCAGCCAACCCATCCTTCGAGATCAATGCCTTGTCCATTATTCCAGGCCCCCAGTTCTTCTTTCATACTTTCAGGTATTTTCATGTTTCTTTACGCATAACGTCTCTGCTCTCCGGCGCGGCGGAGCCGCGTCGGGAGCAGCAGCTTGTTGGGCACAGCCCTTTAATTTGATAACAGAAATGACTAAAGCTTTTCGATCCAATCTTTGATTGATTGTCGTAGATCAAGCTTTCGGTCCCACCATTGGGCTCCCAATCTGAGCCATGCATTATGAAGGCCCTTTTGTTTCTTTCCAGGATTTTCATCAAGTAGCTCAAAAAGTTCCTTCCTTAATGAAGCTTTTTCTTCAATTGATAAAGAGCGAAAAAATCCCTGGGCCATTTCGTCAGGATCGCAATTTAAGAAACCAAAATCTTGATGAAAAATGCTAGCGAAGCGTATTAATACGGTTTCAGAACCATATTTTGGAACTATTCCCATTATGCTATCACTTTGTTTGTTCATATGTTTATTTGCTGCCCAACGTCATGCTCTCCGGCGCGGCGGAGCCGCGTCGGGAGAAGCAATTTGTTAGGCCTCGTTCCTCCGTTAATAGGTCATATATCTAAGGCCTGATAGTGGTGGAGCCTTCCGAGGCCCTTCATGATTTATCCTTTCGATTTGCTTATCAATATAGGAACTTATGCAAGATGATACTGAGGGCTCAATATTAACTGATTTATATAATTCGATCGCTTTTTCCCCGTTTCCAGTATACTCATATGCCTCAGCCAACCAGATCCTTACAATTATTTTTTCTGCATCAAGGTCCAAGGCAGACTTCAAAGCATTGAGTGCATTGTCAAAACTTTCGGACATAAAATAGAATCTATAAAGTTTTAGATAGATATGAAATTTTAAAATTGAATCGTTTTTTACTTCATTTTGGTTTAATAGCTCTTTACATAAATCTGTCTGGTTTATGTCAATGGAGGCTAAGGCTGGATTTAGTTCTCTATATATCCTATCCCCTAATGTTTTTGTAATTGTAGTGTAAGATTCGTATTCAATTTCGTTTTCCAGCAGCGCTAATTCACGACAGATGCGATCACTTGAAGGTATTTTTTGAGCTAAAAAGTAATAAATTGCGATAATTAAAATCACCATTAGGAGGGCAAAGACTCCATATTTGATAATCGCTGAAATTGTAAATGGGAGAACCCAAATTCCTAATATATAAACTGGAATAATGAAAAGTAATAGCAAGATATAGGCAAATATTTGAGCTTTCCTATCTTGTTTAGACAGCAAAAGCCCTTTGCTTTTATTTATTAGCTCTCTTGTTTGGATTTTTGACAATGCCATGATTTCTTTGGCCTAACGCCGAAGTTAAGGAGCCTGGCGGCTTAATGGCACCGAACGACATGCTCCTAAGATGGTTGATAATATTGACTCTGCTCCGCTCGGCGATATAGTAGCCAGGTCGCCTTGAACTTTTTGTTGGCAGTGTCGCCCAACCTGTATAGTTTGTTTTTAACTGCTTACTCCCTGTTCATTGTTTTTAAATGCTTTTTGTTTTTCAATTTATTGTTTTTTGATTTTCTTTTCAAAAGATTTTCCGGGGAACGAAAGACTTCCGGATTTATTTTTCAGCTTTGTTTTTACTCATTATAATATTTTGAATAATTCTCACGTCTTTGAGTTACATGTTTTTAGGCAACTTCACTTCCGATTCCACCGGGATTTTTTTATGCACTATTAAACTTCCAACGCCATGCTCTCCGGCGCGAAACGCGCCTCGAGAGCAGCAGATTGTTGTGCATATTTTCCAGTAACAATCATGAATACATTTTATATAACTTAATTTTGCCGGGAATGATCAAGCCCAATATATTGTGGTTTCAGAATCCCGGTTTCAAGCGACAGTTATAGACACATAGTGTGGTCTTCGATTGCTTTAATATTTATTTTGTTTCTTAACATTATAGATATCCCTTATCATTTCAATGCACCCTTCGGGCTTGGCTCGAATTATTTGAAGGAATTGATTTACCGTTCTTTTTACTGCAAATTGATCACTTATTGCCGTACACAATTCAAAGTAAGAAATTGCCTTGTCTTTGTCTCCTAATAGTATTTCTATAATTCCTAATTGGGCATAGATTAAAGAATTATTTGGCCTATTTTGGATTGCTTTAATATAATATTTTTTTGCAAATACAAGCTCTTGCATTGAATATGACTGTTTTTTTTCAAAATCGAAATATAGCGAACCACAAAGCTCATAAGCATCAGATATATTAAAAAGAAGTTTTGATTTTTCAGTCTTCTTTATCGCATCTTTACACAGTGAAAAGCTTAAGTCAAAGTGCTCATTCTTTTCGCTTATTGAATATACTTTTGCAAGAAGATACTGTACGTATAAATCCTTGGGGTACATATCATGTTCCATATTCATTTTCGACAGCGTTTGGCTATACACATCTTTATTTTTAGGCAACAACTTAAATTTTTCTTCTATTTTTGCATAAAGTTTATAACGATCTTGTTCATCTTTAAAAACGTTATCGCTATATTTCAAAATTTTGTCCTTCCCTTGCTCTAACAATAAATCAGTAACAATCAATACTTCCTGATATTTATTATTATATTCTCTTGATTGAATTAAGAAATTAAAGTCCATGAAGGGCAGTATTTCTTCCGGAGACTTAACAAGATCGAACGGAGGTATCAAATCAAAATAGCCATAAACTGGTGAATGTGACTCTGAATAAACAACTACACAGAAATGTTGTTTATGTATTTGTTCCAGAACATATGAGTTCTGAATAACGCGTATAACATCTAACATTAATTGATAATAATCCTCTCTGGGACCACTGTGGGTATATTTTGGTGGCAGTTCGCTTTGGCCCTCAATTTTAGGATTATTAAAAACAAATAGAACAGGTTGGGTCTCTCCCTCCTTTATAAATCCGACAAAACCTAAATTAGACTTTTGATTTAACTTATACGCGATACTTAAAATGAAATGATCAAAACTTTTATAATTAGAATAATAAAATATATCTAACACTACTGCCACTCTTGCTCTAACCAGATCACTACAGTTATTATTTAATAAAATTGTTTTTAGTTTTTTTATCAAATATTCTGACCTAGTTCCAACAAGCCGACAATAAACAACATTTAGGACACTCTCAGACACTTTGTCTATATTATCTATTAGTTCGCTAATTATTGATTTTTTTTTGTCTTCAGTCCCTTTCAATATTTGATAACTAAGAACTACCGCTAAATTATTACCTTGAATAACATCATATTCTTCTCCTGTAAAAATTTTACTCAGAAGCCGTTTTTTATGGGTTTCGAAGTTCAAGGCAAACCAGTTTACCGCCCTAGATCCTTTATGCCCAGGATCTGATAACTCACTGAAGTATTTATCAAACTCAGCAGTATTATATTGTTGATTTAAAATGGTTTTAAGTTCAGCGGTTTCTGATTTGGATTCTTTTAGCATCAGTGCTAACTTCGATATTTCAAGTTTTGCATCATCCAACCTTTGAGATAGTATTGCTATTTTATTTTTGCCTATTGTTTGCTGCTTATTTTCTTTAATTTCTTTTAGTATGCCCAATGCAACTCCAACCACCAAGGTCGAAATTAGAATCCATCCAGCTTTATTTGGTTTTTTGCTTGCATTGTTAAAGGTGCTTATGAAAACTCCCAAAAAAACACTTATGGATGCACAAATTAAAATTCCAAAATTTACTATTACATCACTCATTCTATATCCTTTTATATTACCTAATCACAGAGTCTTAATTTATCCTTTTTTCTCTACTCTTCAAAATCGTGATGAGTTGCGGTATTGTGAGGCAAAAGGGCCTTTTTTTTCCGATCAATTCTCGCGCCCTTGAGTTATATGTTATTTGCAACTTCATTTCCGATTCCATTTCAATTCTTTTCTTTATACTTTCAAGCATGCCAACGCCGCAATTCACCGGAGGCAAAAAGCATAGCGAGGAACGAGCGGCGCTTTTTGACGTCCGCGTGAAATTGCCTTGTTATACGCTTTCGCTGACATATTCTGTAAGCTCGCTCCATATGTTTACAAGTTCGACATACTG
>JBNKJW010000211.1:0-8849 GCA_050291445.1 Bacteroidales bacterium
GACGCAGCCAATAAGAAATTGGGGCATTATTATTAATCAATTTTTGATTATTTTTGAAGACAGGTTGAAATTGAATTAATCCACTTTTTCTGTTTACACATTTAATGGGATATTGTCAAAACGGAAGGCAGATTCCATCATCACCTGTTCTGCATTTGGAATCTTTATTGCAGTCGCCTTTTTTTTCCATTGACTAACAACATCTTTTGTGGATTGTACAAATTGAGCTGCTTCATCTTCCGACCACCTAAAATAGTCTGAAACACTCATGCAAAGGTCAAAATCCAGACTATTATCATCCTCTGAAATATTCAAGCTTAAACCAGTTCCCCACTCAATAGGGTTTACATCATAGGCAGGCGAGAGTTTCCATCCTCTAGGTGTCAATAAAAAACCATGATTTCTTAAATGGTCATCAGTATTTGATATAGCAACCGAAAATACAATTCTTTGCCAAAGCTCCCTTATATCCTCGTTAGGGTTAGCTCCATATTGTTCAATCAGTTCTACAAGTTCCAAATAGCTGCCACCGTCTTGATGGTCGTACCCACCTTTGTATCCCAGCAAAGTCATTGCTGAAGCAAAATGAATCCTTTTATTTTCCAGTGTCCTGTCAAATCTCTTTGTAAGGAAAGTGTGTTGTTTTTGAGAGTATACTTCAGCAAAGGCTTCAGCCATATTGATACCTAGTTCCTGAGCCATCTGATTCACAACTAATTCCCAGGCACCACTGTCTTTTTTATCATTTTTGCTTGGAAATTTTGCAATCCATAGTTGACCACCTGGGTCTTGTACACTGGCTTTGGGTCTTGCACCACCCAGCGAAGAACCTGGGGCCATAAGCATCATTAACCATTTCTGTGCATCCCTTTTCATAAAAAAATCATCATCTTCCACATTCAGGCTTGCTTGTTCCAATTCCCTGATACTGGTAAAAGGAGGCGCTTCCAATCCTTCGTTAGAAAGAAAATCACCATTCTCATCCAATTTAAAACGTAAGGCGCCCATTCTTGTTTCATCATTTACACCAAGGAGATAGTCAGACTCAAACAACCTCTTTCTGCCTTGTTCCAATTTTCGGGCATTAATGGCCTCACGCCTGTCCATAAGCATTCTGCCCCATCTATCAGGCGATGAATCAAGGGAAAGGCCAAAATTCATTTTATCATCCGATAAATATTGAGATCCTGTATATAATTTCAAATCAGGATCTAACTCCTGCGAAAACCCACTTTTCAACCATTCATCATTGTATTCAAACGAAAACACTTCTTCCCCTTTTGACCTTTCAGCCCTTAGAATTCCCATTTTTAAGCAAGAAGGCAATCCAAACCAATCTGCATATACAAATATTTCTTTCACTTCTTAGTTTTTTGTCTAATTCTTAAAAATCAATTAGGTTACTTTTATAATGGTTTTTTAGGAGCTCTTTTTTTTGTTGTAAGTTTTGCATCCTGCAGCTTCCTGCCCAGAGTGTCATCTTCAGCCACTTTCATCAAATCATCGGCCAGGCCCAATACCGATAATACTTGTAAATAGATACCAATTCCAATATGGTCACTCCCCTTTTCAACATGCCAAAGAGTGGATCTTCCAATGTTTGCCCGTTCTGAAACTTGTATAGTAGTTAACTTTCTTCGCAGGCGGGCAAGCTTGATATTCTCACCTAATTGTTTAAGAATTTTGACCTCCTTAGGTCTTAATTTTGCACTTTTTGACCTCATAATGTTTTTATATAAAAACAAATTTACACATTTTGTTTGTATTTACAAACATTAACTGTTTTTATTATGTACAAAACCCAAGCTCCAGCACTGCTAAGCCATTGTCGGCACCTCCAATTCACTCTCAGACAGGCACGCACTTCAGGCGCATCGGGGGCGCCGCTCTCGACTTGGCGACCCTAGTAAATTGAATTTACCGTACCACGTCTTTTTTTAGCTCGTCTATATTATTATTTACAACTACGAAATAGACAACAACCTTGTAGAAAACAGTATCAGGCCTGTAGCCCTTGGTCGCAAAAATTATTTGTTTGCCGGTTCGCACCAGGCCGCCAGTCATGCGGCAATGATGCACTCTTTCTTTGACTCGTGCAAGAGAAATGAAATCAACCCTTTTGAATGGTTAAAAACAACACTTGAAAAAATCCCCGAACATAAGGCGAATAAGCCGGAAGAGTTGCTACCACATAAGTATAATAAAAAGAAATAATAAGATCAAGTGGGGGCTAACCGAGTGCTTACAATAAAAAACGATCTAGTTAATTACAGTAAAAGTTAAGCAGCAAGGCGTACAAGTTTTTGACTTACTGCTTAAAATTTCTATTGTTTTGCTTTATTCGATAAGAATCTTTTCAGTTTTTATTATATCTCCTTTTTTTACTTTTAAAACATATATATCAGGAGGAAGGATGCAGATATTGATTCGATGTTTCTTGCTTTTGGTTTCTTCATATAACTTTAGCTGGGAAAATTTATCAAAAATCTCTATGCTCATTTGTTCATCAGATTGCATCTCTTTATCCTCAATTATCTCAACAGTTAATTCGCTTGATGCAGGAACAGGGGAAACACGCATTTTAAATCCTTCTTCTACTTCAAATGGTAGTCTGGTTTCATAAGAACCACACTGATTGGTTGCAAGTACATATATATTACCTACCCCACCATTCCTACTTGCTCTATATCTAGCATGTGTAATAGTTCCAGTGATATAATCAAGAGGCCCTGTATATGACCATTGAATAGAAGGAGAGCCTTGAATCTGAGGAGAAGAAGTATATTCAATAAGTCGTACAGGAATTTTCGAAGGCTGGTTTGTGTTCGTTCCTTATTTGCCAAGCGTAAAAAGCCACGAATCACGGCCAGCCAGGCAGGTGTTTCCGCTTCTTTAGTCTTGGAAACTACTTTTAATAATACTCTATCATAAGTTCGCAAAAATAATCAAATCTTGCAAATAAATTTTGAGCTAAAGCTGATTCTCAGTATCTTAGCATCAGGATAATTGTCTTCATAGCCATTAGTACGACTAATTAAAAAATGAAGTAAGGTTTTTAAAATATTTATTATAAGGCTAAAAGCTCGCAATGCGGGCTTTTCACACAAAGACATAACTCGTTCTCTATCAACAATTTACTAAAAGACCGAGAATCAGTATTTTTTCTATTTCAAATGCAATTGCCGTGAATAAAAATGTAGTTTTAGGTGGATTTAGGAATATCCAAGGAAATGTCAATATAGGGGATACATACATAAATAAGACTCAAGAAAGTTACGATAAGTCTATTGAACATTATTTAAGTAACCTACCTCCTATTCCTGAAAGTATAAAATTTCCGCAGCAACCATTTGTAGGTATCAAATGGTTTACAAGAGAAGATGCTCGAATTTTTTTTGGAAGAAGTGAAATCATTTTTCAACTCTATAACCAATTATCAAGCTCTAAAACTGACAACCTCATAATAATTTATGGTCAATCTGGGGTAGGTAAATCTTCGCTTCTTCATGCTGGGTTATTTCCAAGGATTGAATCATCTTGGGATATCACATCTATACGCAATTTTGATGTCAAAGACATAGCACCAATATTGGAAAAAAAATATTTGGCCAATAAAAAAGAACCTCAGCTGGTGGTATTGGACCAATTTGAAGAAGTTATTTTTAACAAAAACAAGATTCTTGTTGACATAATTATAAATAAGATAGAAGGTTTAATCGACAAGAATATAAAAGTTTTACTTTCTTTAAGAAAAGAGTATATTGCGGAGTTGGAATATGTTTTGGTTGGAAATAAATTTAATTATACTAAAATATTTATACCTCCTCTTGATTCGAGAAATATAATTGAAGCAATAATTGGAATAACTAAAAAACCTGAGTCTAGATTAAAGTATAATTTAAATATTGAAGATAAGCTTCCAGAAAAAATTGCAAATGATATTTTAATAGATGATAAGTCTCTGGTTGCACCATCATTACAGCTACTTTTAACAAAATTATGGAACCTGGCTAATAAGGAAAACCCACAAGCACCAATAATTAATTCCGAGCTTTATAATGGAGAACTAATAAAATCTGGCATACACTTAAAGGACTATTTTAATGTGCAGATAACTGAAATCAAGAATATTAACAATATCTGGGTTGAATCAGGTTTAGTCTTGGATGTCCTGTATGGGTTTACTACAGAGCAAGTTACAGCCGGTGGGAAAAGTAGGGATAAACTAAAAAATGAATATCGGCATATAGATAACCTTGATCAATTAATTGAAATCTTAAAAACTTCATTTTTTATTTTAGAGGAAAAAAATTTAGATGATAAGGTTCTAAGATTATCTCATGATTCACTTGCTCCTATTGTTATTGAAAAATTTAATAATTCCGCCCATATAGGACAACTAGCAAGAAAGATTCTAAATAGTAGAGTACTCATTTCAAATAGCATACTTGCTCTAGACAATAAAGATTTGGAAATTGTAGAAAAGGGAGTTTGTGGGATGAGGATTCACAATGAATTAGAAAAAAAAATAATAGATAAAAGTAAAAAAAAAAGAAAAAAAGAATCATTAGTAAAAACTATCTTTTTATACTTGGGATTAATATTGGTTTTCATTATTTCCTTTCTTACTTTACACACATTTAAACAAAATAAAGAAATTAAGAGTAAAGAAAAGGAAATTAAGAGTAAAGAAAAGGAAATTAAACTTAATTATTGGATAGCAGAAGGCAATTTCATTGGTGAATCAAATCCTAATAAAACTTTCAGACTTTTTTCAAAAGTTTTTAGTGAGCTGCCCTCTGAAGAAAACTATTCTCGACTTCGCACATTTTATAAAAAAAAAGAGTTCAATAGATTCTATAAATCATTGAAGATCTCTAACAAAGAGAATAGTCCTAATTTCATTGCCTTATACCCAAATGATGAATCTATTATATTTGAATCGAATGATTCTTTAATTAAGCAAAGTATTTTTGGTGGTAGTGATTTTTTACTTTATCTAAATGGGTTGACATTCTTGGAATTAAGAAATGATGAAATTTTTTTCATTTCTGAAAATGAAGAAATGAAAGAAATCTTCGAACTGGATTTAAAGTCTAAGAAACTTGAGAAAAGACTGACACTACCAAATACATGTCTGGATGTTTCGGAAATGCATGAAACTGAAAATTCAATTTACTTTTTCGAAAAAGAATTGTCTAGTCTTGATAGAGATAGTTTTTTCTTATACATATTTTCCAAAAAACACAAAAAATGGAGAAACCTATCAGTTCCTATGCTAGACCAATATATAGTAAATTTTTCTATTAATGATAATGATACTCTTGCAATAGTAACTTTTCAGGCAGGTGCAAGTGACGGTTATTATGTCACAATACTTTGGAACTTAGTTTCGAATACTTACAAAGAATACAAATATGATCCACGTTTTACAACCTGTTTAAGTTGGATCCCTAAAGAAAATTACCTTTTGTGCTGCGCAGTTGGTGGAGAGGTTTATGTGTTAGATACTCTTGGCAATTATATTCATGGCCTTTGTGGGAACATTGAAGAAATAGAAGAAATAATATGGCTAGATAATAATTTAGCATTAGTTTCCAGGAATAAAATATTATTTTGGGATTTAGGGTTTGTGAGAGAATTACATCATGGTACAAAATTTCTTCATTATCCAATAATGGAGTTTACGCTTGGTGAGTATCAATACACCCGTAACGTCCAAATAAGTAAAGACCTAAGTAAAATACTTGTGCAATGTAGCGAAGACGAATATTTTTTATTTAGACCATATTCCAAAATTCAAATAAACTCTATGGATAGTTTAATTCGTGGTTTGTATCCATTTTTCTTTGATGATTTATCAAAAGAAGAAAAGGATAAATATGGGTTTTGATAATATTATCTTTAATAAGTCTAATTATCATTATTAGGAGCCTAATACAAATTACAAATCAACCATAGCTTCATCTTATTTAATATACATAATTTCAGATTGCATTAATTTATTGTTTATTCTTGTGTTTCAAAAGTCAAACAAACTCTGTTTTATGGAAACAAAAATATTTGAGTTAATTGTAAATCCAGGAGGCCTAGCACTGCTTCTTGCAATTCTGTTCTATTATTCATCAACCAGTTTTTGCTACAATAAAGTTGAACGAAACGAACTACGTAAAGAGCTCAAAGAACTACAAGACGATTATCACAACGTAAAAAACAGTGTTATCGAAAGGTGGCCCCAGCTGAGCAAAGCGACCTCGCGAACTCCAAATAAATGATTAAAAAAGAGAGCAACTTAGCGGAGAAGTCTCGCGAACTTAAATTAAACATCCCAACAATCAGATATTAGTTCAGGAGAATAGGTTAGTATCCGCCCGGGCTTGCACATCTTGTTAGCCATCAATAGCCCTTTTATATTTGTGCAAAAAAATATGGATAAAATTACTTCAAACCAAGAGCAAAAGCAAAAAATGTTCAAGCTGATTGAAGCCTGCCACCAGAGTGGGCTGAGCAATAAAGAATGGTGCAGGCAAAACAATATTGCTGAACATATTTTTTATTACTGGCAAGCCAATTACAAGAAAGAGAACAGTCAATCAGAAAGTTTTTTACCAATCTCCACAAAATACAAAATAAGCCCAGGGATAAAGATAGTTTATCCCAATGGAGTCCATATCGAGCTAAGTGGCAACACCTCCCCATCAATAATAGCCACTCTTATAAACCTGGCCTGATGTTCAGCCTGAACCAAAACCACAGGTTTTATCTCTATCACCAGGCCACAGATATGCGCAAAAGCTTCGATGGCCTGAGTGGCCTTGTAACCAATCAGCTTGGCCGCAACCCTTTGTCGGGTGAAGTCTTTGTGTTTGTCAACCGCAGGCGCAACTGTATCAAATTGCTGCACTGGGAAGCTGGTGGCTTTGTGCTTTATTACAAGCGGCTGGAAAAAGGCACCCTGGAGTTCCCTCGATTAAACGATAAAAAAAACGGGCAGGAAATCAGCTGGCCACAACTAGTAATGATCATTGAAGGCATTTCGCTAAAATCCATCCAAAAACGTAAGCGTTATCTTTAATTAGTCAGGTTCTAAATTACTAGGTTTTGTTGGTCTTTCCATGTTTTTCAGGAAAGTTTTCTTTACTTTTGGCACGGTGAAAAACACAGCAGGAAATACAGTGACAATTAGTACAGAGGAATACAAAAAGTTCCAAAAACTGGAACAGGAATATTTGTACCTCAAGCACGAGCTGGAGCAGCTGAAACGGATGATTTTTGGTAGCAAAAGTGAACGTTTTGTCTGCCAGGATAAGGACCAGTTGTCGTTATTTAGTGAAGAAGAAAAAACACCTGCGCCACAACAAGAAACCATCACCTATCAGCGCAAAAAAGATGACAAAAAGAAAAAAGGGCACCCACGCCCAAAAATATCAGCGAACCTACCCCGAAAAGAAGAGGTGATAGAACCAGGAGAGGTGACCGAAAATATGCGCAAAATTGGTGAAGAGGTGACCGAGGTGCTTGAATATGAGCCGGGCAATCTTTTTGTAAGAAAAGTAACCCGTCCGAAATATGTGACAAAAAATGAAGACCAAGGTGTGATAATAGCTAACCTTCCCAGCCTTCCATTACCACGCAGTAATGCGGGTGCAGGTTTGTTGGCACAGATAATGGTTAGTAAATTTATCGACCACCTTCCATTTTACAGGCAAATACAGCAGTTTAAAAGACAAGGTGTTACCATTGCCGATTCGACCATAAATGGTTGGTTTGGTAATACTTGTAAATTACTTTGGCCATTGTACGAAAAATTAAAAACTATCGTATCATCAAAAGACTATTTGATGGCCGATGAGACACCAATACCAGTACAGGACTCCCATAAACAGGGGGTTACGCACACTGGCTACCATTGGGTGTATTTTAGCCCGGTGGATAAACTGGTTTGTTTTGATTACAGGCCCGGCCGGGACAGGGCTGGTCCAAAAACTTTTCTGGAAGGCTTTTGCGGCACATTACAAACAGATGGTTATAATGCTTATGACCAATTTAACGATAACAAAAATATCATTCAACTTGCCTGTATGGCACACGCCCGAAGGTATTTTGAAAAAGCACTTGGAAACGACAATGAACGTGCTGAGCATATATTGCTAAAGATCCAGGAATTGTATAAAATTGAAAAATCAGCCAGGAAGAAAAATTTGTCTTATCAAGAAAGGTATGCGCTGCGTAAGGAAAAAGCTGTTCCAATTTTAGAAGAAATAAAGACATGGCTGGATGATAATTTGACAAAAGTATTGCCCAAAAGTGCGATAGGCAAAGCTATTTTGTATATGCTGAAATTTTGGGACAGGCTAAAAGGATATGTTGATGATGGCCGATACGAAATAGACAACAACCTTGTAGAAAACAGTATCAGGCCTGTAGCCCTTGGTCGCAAAAATTATATGTTTGCCGGTTCGCACCAGGCTGCCAGTCATGCGGCAATGATGTACTCTTTCTTTGACTCGTGCAAGAGAAATGAAATCAACCCTTTTGAATGGTTAAAAACAATACTTGAAAAAATCCCCGAACATAAGGCGAATGAACTGGAAGAGTTGCTACCACATAAGTATAATAAAAAGAAATAATTAAATCAACAGGTGGCTACGCGGGTGCTTACGTAGAAGCTAATAAATGCCATTTGCCATGCTTGCTTGTTTTACAGGAGTATAGTTTTAATGGGGTTGATTTATATTCAACTTCAATTTCGGCACAATATAATTGCAGGGCTTTAGCCCACCTTACTTTTTTCTTCCTTTTCAATAACTGGGACAACTCTTTTGCTGTGTACTTTTCGCCCATATAAT